>JAHZJA010000231.1 GCA_022601155.1 Deltaproteobacteria bacterium
AAGCCCGCCAACGTGCTCATCTCGGAGGACGGTGACGTCAAGGTCACCGATTTCGGCATCGCTCGTGTGTACGAGCCCAGCGCGAGCGTATCGCTCGGTGCTTCGCTCCACTCGTGGTCGGACGAAGCTCCGCCGTTCCCAGCCGCGGACGACAAGCTCACCGAAGACGGACAGATCGTCGGTACGCCCGCGTACATGCCTCCGGAGCAATTTCTGGGGCGTCCGCTGACCGCCGCCGCCGACCAGTATGCGTTTTGCGCCTCGCTGTGGGAGGGCATCACCGGGCGCCGACCGTTCGACCGCAAGGACCCACCGCTGCGGTTCGCCGAGCTCCTGCCCCTCAAGGCAAGCGGGCCGCCCCGCTGGCCCGCCAGCGCGTCCGCGGTGCCACGGGCCGTCCAGGACGTCATCGCGCGAGGACTGGCCGCCGACCCCGGCGAACGCTGGGCCACGATGGCCGCGCTGCTGAACGCGCTGAGTCGCGATCCCAAGCGACGGCGACGACGACTGATCGCGGCGAGCGTACTCCCCGTCGCCGTTGCCTCGGGCTTCGGATGGCAGGCATACGAGCACACCACGGCCACCGCCGCCTGCCGTGAAGAGGGCACCGCCGTCCGGGAGGTATGGAATCCCCAGCGCGCCGACGCCATCGCCGAGGCGTTTACCGCGACGTCGGTCCCCCACGCGGCCCGTGCCTGGCAGGCAACCCGCCCTCGACTCGACGCGTTCGCCGACGCGTGGGAACAGGCCCGCACCGACGCTTGCACCCGCACCGAGGTCGACGCCAGCCGGGCGGCACCATTGCTGGCGCGCTCGCGCTCGTGCCTCGACGAGCAGCTGGCGCTCGTTCGCGCACTCATCCAGACGTGGAGCGAGCCCGACACCGATGTCGTCGATCGGGCGACCGACGCCGCGTGGCGACTACCCGCGGTGACCGAGTGCAACGACGACGTCGCGCTGTCTCGTCGCACTTGGACCGACCACGATCCCCAGACCGCACAGGCCCTGCTCGAGCAGACCGCCGAAGCGACGGCCCTGCGACAGGCGGGGCGGTGCACCGAGGCGCTCGCGCGGGTGCAACCCCTGCTCGGCGACACCGCTGCCGCCCAATTCCCGCGAATCATGGCCGCGGCCAAGGCGACGCTGGGCCGCGTCGAGTTATGCCTGGGACGATACGAGGACGCAGAACACTCGCTACGCGACGCCTACTACGAAGCGGAGGTGGCCGGAGACGACCTGCAGGCCCTTCGGACGGCCAATACCCTCATCATCACCGTCGGGTATCGACTCGGTCGCCATGCCGACGGGGAGCACTGGGCCTGGCTCGCGCAGATGGGTCATGACCGGCTCGACCTGGACCCCGACGACCTGGAGGTCGCGAACACCTACGCGAACCTGGGCGTGATCCTCACGCTGAAGGGCGACTACGAACGAGCCCTCGCGGCCCATGGCCATGCACTGGAGACCCGGCGTTCCGTGCTCGGCCCGGACCATCCCGATGTCGCGTCGGTCTTCGACGACATCGGCCGCGCCCACCGTGGCCGAGCTGCGTTCCCCGAGGCACTGGCCGCCCACCGCCAGGCACTGGCGATCCGCGAGGCATCGCTGGGGCCCGAACACCTCCTCGTGGCCGCTACCTCGAGCAACATCGGCAACATCTACCAAAGCCGCCTCGAGCTCGACGAAGCCCTCGACCACCATCGCCGCGCGCTGGCGATCCGCGAGGCTCGGCTGCCCGAGGACCACCTCGACACGGCCATCTCGACCAGTGTGATCGGCACCATCCAACACGCCAAGGGCGACCGGGCTGCGGCCTTGGACAGTCAACAGCGGGCGCTGGCGATGCTCGAGCGCTCCTTGGGCCCGGCTGACATCCGCATCGCCGACGTGCTCGACAACATGGGCCTCGTGCTGCTGGACCTCGGACGGTTGAACCAAGCGCTGGCCGCCCACACCCGGGCGCTGTCGATCCGCGAGCGAGACCTCGGCCCCGATCACCCCGATGTCGCCGCAGCCCTCAGCAACGCGGGCGTCGTGCTCGGCGCTCTGAAGCGATACGACGAGTCGATGGCGATGCACCGTCGATCCCTGCGCATCCGAGAGCAGCACTTCGGCGCTGACAACCTCCACCTGGCCTCCTCCCACAACGACATCGGAGTCGTGCAGCACGCACAGGGCGACGATGCCCAAGCGTTGGCCAGCCACGAGCGCGCCATGGTCATCCTCGAGTCGGCCTTGCCCGAGGACCACCCACGCATCGGCGCCACGGCCTTCGCGATCGGCACCGCCTTGCTGGAGCTGGGCCGGTCTGCCGAAGCGGTCGCGGCACTACAGCGAGCGCTGCGGATTCATGACAGCACGCCGCACCCGGGCCGCGACGGCCCTGCCACCCGCGCGGCGCTGGCCGTTGCGCTGTGGGACGGCGGCGGAGACAGGACGCGGGCAGTCGCCCTGGCCGAGCGCGCGCTCCAGCAGCTGCGCCACGCCGAGACCACCGAGCCCGACGCGATCGCGCGCGTCCAAGCCTGGCTCGCCAGCCATCGCCTCCCCCCTGCCCCAGGCACCATTCGGGTCGAATAGCCGGCCGCCACGCCCGTGAACCAAGGACGAGGGACGGGCTCGCGCCGAGGTCGCCCTCGGGAAGATCTCGATCATCATGGGTGGCTACGATCCAGGACCTGGCTTTCGTGAAGGGTCGCCGTTCAACCAGCGCCGCGGCGACCGGTATCACAAGGGCGTCGACTTCCCCGCCGAACAAGGCACGCCGATCCCCTGCGCGGCCGACGGTGTGATCGTGGGGCGCGGGTGGAACGACGACTTCGGCAACATCGCGATCCTCCTCCACGACGATCCGCTCTCGGCCCACGACAAGTACACGCTGTACGCCCACATGCCCAACCTCGACGCGGTCCCCGTGATCGGTACCGAGGTGGCGCGGGGTGAGATCATCGGCACCGTCGGCAACACGGGGTTCTCGTTCGGGGCCCACCTGCATTTCGAGCTGCTCAGCCTCGAGCCCGGTTCGTGGTGGAGCGTGGTCGACCCCTACACGGGAGGACCCACGGGTATCGCCGGGAGCCAGGGGCGACTCGATCCACTCAACGGCTCGAACTGGGGCGGTCTCGACGTGTACGACGGCTCGAGCACCAGCGAGTCGGCCGCCACCGGCTCGTAGTCCGTGAATTGGCGACGTCCTCGGCTCCACGAAAACGGGCCGACGCCGTCGAGATCTCGACGACGCCGGCCCACGGGTACGCCCCCACGGCGCATGACTTGGACGGACGCGCTAGCGCAGGACGGCGAGTCCCGTGATGCGGTTGCTCGCTGCGATGTTGTCGCTGGCTTGCAGCACACCGGGGCCTGCATCGACCACGGGACCGGCGAGCGGCTTGAGCGCGAAGGGCAGCGGGCTGTCGTCGGGCTCGGGCTCGACGGAGACGACGACGGAGAAGCCACCGGTCAGATCGAGCGCGGGATCGATGAAGTCCTGCCCGGGGAACGGCGGGGTGCCATCGGGTCCTGCCGCAGGGCCCCCACCGTCGAGATCGGCGGCGGCAACATCGGTGAAGCGTCCGGTGGACACGGGACCATCGGTACCGACGACCCACCCCTCGTAGGCCCAGCCGTCGGGCAGCGTGGGCAGGTCGAGGCTCGGGCCGGGGCCCCCGGCGGGATCGAGGAACCACACGCCCTGGCCGTAGTCGTCGGCCACCCCCGCGGTGGACGGCGTCTCGAGGATGAAGCCACCCGTCGCTGCGAGGAAATCACTACCCAGGGCAGCCCCGTGCGCGGTGTCGAGGACGGCCTCACCGTTCACGATGGGACCGGCGACGATGTGGGTCTTGGATGGCGCGGGGTCGTCTCCCTGCGCGGGCTCGATGGTCAGCACGAACAGCGTGGAGGCATCGGCCAGCTCGGGATCGATCGCCATCTCGGCGGTGCCTTGTCCCTCGTCCCACGAGAACCGACCGCTGGTGACCGGACCGTCCGCGGTGATGAGCCATCCCTCGTAGACGAAGTCCTGACCCAGCGCGGGCAGCCCCTCGAACGACAGCTCCAGCACGCGCTCGGCGGGCGTCGGCGGCACGATCCCGCACCACACGTCCTGACTGTTCTTGGCGCAGGCCAGCCGGCGGCTGGCGATCGAATCGACACTGGACGGGTTGACGCCTTCGGCACGGGCGACCGCGCCGAACAACTCGCTGGCGGCCGAGTCGAAGCGCGCGCCATGGAGGGTGGCCAGCAGGTTCTCGCCGTCACCGAAGCGGGCGTCCCGGCTGTACACATTGCACGCCGCCGCCTCGCCATTGCTGACGCAGGCAAAGTAGTAGCCGTACAGGTACTGCAGCGATCCGTTGCTGGCGGGCGTGAAGCCACC
>JAHZJA010000232.1 GCA_022601155.1 Deltaproteobacteria bacterium
CTTGCGGGCGACGAGGCGGCGGTACCAGTTCATGAGGGTCTCGGGGGTGACGATGGTCGCGACCTCGAGCAGAGCGCGACGGCCGAGCACACGGGCTCTGATGGCGAGCCGCCGTCTCTATCCGTCGGTGAGGCGGAGCGGGCGGTTGCCAAGCTGTTCCTCGAGGACGCGGTTCTCCTCGCGAAGGTAGGAGAGCTGTGCAGCCTGGTGGCGGCTGAGCCAGCCGGCCACGGTGACGATGAAGAAGTGAAGGAGCGGGTTGCTCACGGGGGCGCACCACAACGACGAAGATGGGCCCCTGGACCGTCCCGAAAACGCCGGGGAAGGGCCGTTATGCTGGCCGTCGGACGCCGCCAATGCTCAAAGATCACGATCGTTTTTCGCGGCGGGGTTTTCGGACAGCACGGCGTCGACCACGCCGCAGTGCCCGCGCATACGACCTTCGCTCGTCCTGATTCGACATATTTGCAATCGAATTGCTATTGCAATTAAATTGCAGATAGGAGTAAGCGGCGAACATGTCGACTCAACGCGTGCCCCCGCTGGCCCGTTCCCTGGCCTCGCTGAGCCTCGCCGCCGGACTCGTCCTGTTCGGTGGCTGCGACGAAGGCCAGCAGGAGGACGACCACCACGGTGACAACCACGAGACCGAGGTGCTCACCACGGTGCGGCTGACCTTCACCCCCCAGGGGGGAGGAGACCAGGCCACCGCCACGTTCATCGACCCGGACGGTGACGGGGGCATGTCGGGCTCCGCTGAATCGATCGTCCTGGCGGTCGATGTCACGTACGACCTGCAGCTCGAGTTCTTCAACGAGCTCGAAGATCCGGTCGAGGACGTGACGCTCGAGATCGAGGAGGAAGCTGAAGAGCACCTGACGCTCATCGGGGGGAGCGCGGTCGAAGGCCCCGCCACCGCGGCGAATCCCGATGCGCTGGTCGTCCATGCCTACGCCGACACCGAGCAGGACTACGGGCCCAACGCCGTCGATGAGGACCTCCCGGTCGGTCTGGTCAACACCATCACCACCCAAACGATGGGAAGCGGGACCTTCACCGTCATGCTGCGCCACCTGCCCGAGCTCAATGGCTTGCCACAAAAGAGGGCCGACCTCCCCTCGGTATGGGCCTCGGGGGAGGCGCTGCCCGGCGAAGTGGACGTTGATGTGGAGTTCCAGCTTCGCGTGCAGTAGCGGCGCGGACGCCCTTGCATCCGCAATTGGTGCGCAGTCCGACCTCGATACCGATTTGCAGGAGTGCCTCCCCATGACGTCGACCGATCCCACTCCTCCACCATCCGACACGCGCCTCCCCGTCACCGTGCTGTCCGGCTTCCTCGGCGCCGGCAAGACCACCTGCTCAATCAGGTCCTCAACAACCGCGAGGGCCGGCGCGTGGCCGTAGTCGTCAACGACATGAGCGAGGTCAACATCGATGCCGCCTTGGTCGACCGCGGCGGGGCCGAGCTGTTGCGTACCGAACAGAAGCCAATCGAGATGGCCAACGGGTGCATCTGCTGCACCCTGCGCGACGACCTGCTCGCCGAGGTCTCTTGTCTCGCGAACGAGGGACGGTTCGACGATCTGCGGATCGAGTCGACCGGGATCTCGGAGCCGACCCCGGTGGCCTAGACCTTCACCTTCGAGGACGAAGACGGTGTGAGCTTCGGCCAGGTCTCACGCCTCGACACTGACCTGTCCCCGAAATTTTGGACACGCATTACTTCCGGTTTGCCCAGGAACTAGGAGGAAGTGATGGGGAATCAATAGCAGTGCCGCAGTTCGTGCTCAACACTGTGCCAGGCAATCGAGTCGTGTGTCATGACAAGAGGCGGCCTCATCATCGTACGCTTCCTTGTATTCTGGAAACCAGTCCCCTGCGCGGCATTGCAGCTGGCCTTGCCAGCACTCACCGGGAACCGGTTGCAGGTGCTCTTCAGCGCAAGGGTAGCCCATGTGCTCTTCGACGCGGTCCCTACAGGCAGTGTTGAGTTCGTTCGATGCCGCTGACAAGCACGAGTGATGATACGTGTTGTGGCATTGCTGTGCGCAGAGCAAAGGCGGGCCGCCGTGCGGTTCATCCCCGCACGTATCCTGTATCACGCGGAGCTCGATATGTTCGTCCTCTTCGGCACCATCGGAGTCGTCAAAGGATTCGGCATCGTCGACGTCGACGTCTACGCATCCCCCTAGTCCGAGCGACAGAGCGAGCCCGAAAAGGGCGAGAGCGGGAGCCGATACCCGGGTATGGCCATCGTGAGTGTCGTTGGTGTTCATGTGAGCCTTTCTCGAGCAGACCAGCACCACGGGCTCGGCGTCACCAGACAGGACGTGTCGCCGAACGCAGGCAGGCGGGCATTCGCTCGACCCTCAATACGTCGAAGAGCCGACCTTGATCACGACCGACGACAAAAATCGAGGCGTACCCTCGCAACGGTATCGGTGCTCCCCTGAACAGAGGGCGGGGCTGCGGATAAAGCGGGGCTGCACTGGACCGTCCCGAAAACGCCGAGGATGGGCCGTCATGCTCGCCGTCGAGCGCCGCCAACGGCGGAAGATCACGATGGTTTTCCGCTGTGGGGTTTTGGGACAGCACGGGCACCATCGGTCACGCCCGTGCCCGCCCCCTGACACGAGGACCTCCGGGCTACTCGGGCACGGGCTCTCCCGTGCAGCCGCTCGCGTCCAGGACACAGCCCCGAGTGCACGAGACCTCACCCCCGGGGAGGCCCAGGCTGTCGCACGTCACGCCGGCGAGTTGCTCGCCATCGCATTGCTCCTCGGCCTCCACGACGCCGTCGCCACACACCGAGCACCCCGAGACGTCGACGAGGCAGTCGTCGCCGCACTCGACGTCGCCGAACGACGGCGAGCCGACTACCCCTTCGCAGGTGAGCCGAGTCCCGGCGGCGTCGATCGGTAGCGTGTCGCAGTCTTCCCCCTCGTCGACCACCCCGTTGCCGCAGGCGAGCTCGCAGCCGGACAGGTCGATGCTGCACGACAGGCCGCACTGTAGCGTCCCGGAATCGAAGCCCTCCGTCTCACAGGTCCGGTCCCCGAAGTTGAAGCCGTCGCAGGCTTCGTTGCCCTCGAGCACCCCGTTGCCACACAGCACACAGCTCAGGGTGTTGATCGAGCACTCCTCGGTGCAGGTGAGCTGGCCGGTCGCGCCCGTCACCAGCGAGGCGCAGGTCGCCGATCCGAATTCGGTGCCGTCGCACTCCTCGGGCCCGGTGCGCACCCCATCCCCGCACACGTCCTCGGGCTCGGGCTCGGGCTCGCCGGACGAGGACTCGTCGCTCCCGTCGTCGGTGCCGGACCCCTCCGGGATCCCGGCGGGTTCTTCCGAGCTCGTGCACCCGGCTCCCAGCATCCCCGCCACCAGCCACGCCAACCACCGCGTCGAATAGTCCATGTGGATCCCCGGGTGTCGACCGGAAAGGTTTCGATCGACTCCGACGCCAACGTGGCGGAATCCAGCGCGTTTCGCGACTAGTGGGACTGTGAGCGTTGGTCCATGGCTTCAGTTGCCCGTCGGCACGAGCGATCGCGAGATCCTGGAGGAGCCGAGGGACCCGCGAGTACAGCGTGCGTGACCCGTTGCGACGTAAGTGCCCTCCAAACCGCGGGTAGCAGTCTTGCGCCAGCCGTGGTGGCCCGCCGGAGCTCGTCCTGTCCCTCCTTCGTCAACGAAAATGCTCGGTGGTGGGCTTGTGCCGCCCTCGCCTGACTCTAGGGCGGCGTGGGGGCCACGCTGGTCGGTGGGAGCCCGATGCGTACGTGTCGTGGAGCCACCGAAGACGTCGCCTGTGGCAGCTGGGCTCGGTGGCGTCACCACGTCCCACATCGTACGCTGGACCGTGATGACGTCGGCCGCTCGAGACGTGCTCCAAGCTGCACTCGCCCTTCCCGCCGACGAGCGTGAGCAGCTCGTTGGAGCGTTGAGCACCAGTCTCGAGCCGTCCTCGGTGAGCCCATCGTGGGCGCAGGAGATTGCTCGTCGTTTGACGAAGATCGAGAGCGGCGAGGCAACGTTTCATGATGCCGAAGAGCATTTGCGGGCGTTGCGGGCGAAGTACGGTTGATGAGCCGGCTGCGGATCCTCGATGAGGCCGCGAGCGAACTCGATGCCGCGGTCGAGTACATCGAGCGAGAGCGGCGAGGGGACGGTCAGCTGTTGCTGAATGAGTACGCGGATGAGCCCTCGAGTTCATCGCGTCGTTCGTGCGGCTCGACCGGTTTCCAAGAAGCGTGTTGCGACTCGAATGCAGGCTCTGGGCCTTCGTGCGCGACGCCCGAAGCGTTTTTCGACGAACCTCGTTGGCGGATCCATCCAAGGCGCCTGCCCCAAACCTGCTCGCCCGGCGCTTCTGCTGGTCGCGTCCAAACCAGGCGTGGGTCGGCGACATCACGTACATCTGGACTGAGGCCGGTTGGGCCTACCTCGCGAGCTTGGTCGACCTGTGCACGCGTGCCATCGTCGGCTGGTCGCTCTCGAGGCGTTGCGACGCTGTGCTCGCTCTGCGGGCCTTAAACAACGCCGTGGCCCGTCATCGGCCGGCTCCGGGTTTGCTTCTCCACACCGATCGTGGCGCGACGTACACCGCCAATAGCTACCGGACTCGACTCCGTGAACTCGGCATGGTGGGGAGCATGAGCCGCAGAGGCAATTGCTAGGACAACACGGTGGCCGAATCGACGATCGGGACCATCAAGGCTGAGCTTCTCACTGGCTGCCTCCCGGCCGACATCCCGCAACTCCAAGTCGCGCTGTTTCAATACATCGAGGCCTACTACAACCGCACCCGACTGCACTCCACTCTGGGGTACCGCACTCCCGCCCAAGCCGAGTCCTCTACCCCCGCCCGGAGGTCAGGCGCGGCCTAACCAACCTGTCTAGGAAATCGGGGAAACTCCACTTCCGCGCTCGAGGACAGGAGCTGATGGCGGACAAGGGCGTTCTCTGCAACGAGCTCCCGGCGTGTTCGGGGTCATGTCACGATGGTTTTGGCGGCGGGGTTTTGGGACAGCACGGGGTACTGACGCAGGAAGGGCCGATGACTGGGCCCTTCCTCTCGTGGCGGTCGGTCGCGTACGCCAAGAACGCCGTTGATCAAGTGATCCGCGGCGTTCTTGGCCTCGTCGAGGAGCTTCCCTATTCTTCGACCTGGTTGCAGGTGACGCTCGAGCCCATGAGCTGGCACAGGTAGCGGACCATCTTAGGTGGGAATACCGTGATGTCGGCGATCTTGTCCGAGCCGGTGTGCTTCCAGTCCACCCAGGAGTCTCCGTGCATCCCGTACGAGCCGTCCATTCGTACGGCCGGATTGCTCGCCACAATCTCCGGCGTGAACAGAAACCTCGCCTCGCCGTTGAGATCGGTGCGGAACTTCTGGCCAGCGACCTCGACGTGAATGTGCGGCGTGAGCTTCACGATGACCTCGAGGTCCGCTTCGGTGTTCTGCAACGCCGGCGGCGACCAGTCGATCGTCGCCTCTTGTCCTGGCTTCTCTCCTCCGTTGAAGGTCCAGTCGCTTCCGTCGTAATTGCTCTTGAAGAAGGCTCCTCCATTCACACGAACCGAGGAGGTGACCTCTGTGTCGACGTGGGCCGCGATCTCGTAGGAAGCCTCGACCCAGACTCGATGGCGAACGGCGACGCGGAAGGGCCAGACCAGGCCGAGTGTCCGGTTCTGCCACTCGGTGTCGTAGATGGTGATCTTGTTGAGGACGTCGGCTCGGACGTTGCCCAGAGGCTTGATCTCGATCTCGCTCAGCATGTCGTAATCGAAATCGGCATCCAGCTTGATCTTCTTGATCTTGCCCCTCCACGTCGCGTCGAACTCGGGAACGACGTTCGGATCGAGATCGATTCTACCGGTCAGGTGGACCTTGTCCTTGAGGAACGTGCTGTCCGGTCGCCAGTCCAGTTCCCTGGTTAACTTGAGCTCCGTCTGACCGAAACGCCCCTTGATCAGGTCGTTGTATCGTTCGTTGGCCTCGATCCAGAGGTTCTCCTTGAAGCCCTTGGCGATTTCCTCGAAGCCGATCTCGGTGGTGTCGACCTTGAAGTTGC
>JAHZJA010000233.1 GCA_022601155.1 Deltaproteobacteria bacterium
AGAGGCTGCCGCCGTTGTCGTAGACCGAGGCGACGCCGAGGGAGCCGTTGTAGCTGACGACGATGGTGCCGCCGAAGTCGATGGCGCAGCCGTCGAGGTTCACGTCGATGCTGCCGCCACCAGGGTCGTTGGTGTTGGTGTCGCCGCTGGTGGTCTGACCGCTGGTGCCCGGGTCCGATGTCTCCGCGCCCGAGCTGGGCCCGGCGCCCGAGCTGGCCGCCGATCCCGTGCTGTCGCCACCGTTCGATCCCGTGCCATCGGGGTCGGGGTTGGTCGTCGCGCCCTGTCCGTTGGTGGTGTCGCCAACCGTCGCGGCACCGCTGGCGGCGTCGGCCGGATCGCCATCATCCCCGCATCCCGGACATCCCAGCAGGAGCACCATCCCCAGCCATGCACTCGTTCGCATGGTGATCGCTGTTAGCACGAGCTGCAGCCGTTCCGCAGGGCGGTGCCATATTGCCCTAGCGCGGCAACGAACAGGGTCGATGCGACAGTCCGTGCACCCGTGCGTCGCACGTCGAGCCGCGATGTCGCTCAACCCGAGCGCATCGAGAGGCCGATCCGCTTGCGGTCGAGGTCGATGTCGACCACGGTGACCGTCACGCGTTGTCGAACTTTGACGACTTCGTTGGGGTCCCGGACGTAGTGGTCCGCAAGCTGGCTCACGTGGACGAGGCCGTCGGAGTGGACGCCGATGTCGACGAACGCGCCAAAGTTGGTGACGTTGGTGACGACCCCGAGCAGCACCATACCCGTGTGTAGGTCGTCGATGGAGTGGACGTCGGCGAAGCTGAAGGCCTCGAACGACGGCCGGGGGTCGCGGCCGGGCTTGCCCAGCTCCGTCATGATGTCTTCGAGGGTCGGTCGGCCCACCTGCGCGGTGACGTAGGCTCCGATGTCGACCGCCTTGCGGCGCTCCGCATCGCCGAGCAGGTCGCTCACGCGGCAGCCCTGGTCTCGCGCGATCGTCTCCACCAGGGGGTAGCGCTCGGGATGCACTGCGCTCGCGTCGAGCGGTTGCTCGCCGTCGGCGATGCGCAAGAACCCCGCGGCCTGCTCGAACGCCCGCGCTCCCAGCCGAGGCACTCGCTTGAGCGCGGCACGGTTGGTGAACGGCCCGTGCTCGGTGCGCCACTTGACCACGGCGGCCGCCAGTCGTTCGCCGAGGCCCGCGACGTGGGCCAGCAGCTGGGCGCTCGCCGAGTTGAGCTCTACTCCCACGGCATTGACCGCGCTGACCACCGTGTCGGTCAGGCTGTTGGCCAAGGCGCGCTGGTCCACGTCGTGCTGGTACTGCCCCACGCCGATCGACTTGGGGTCGAGCTTGACCAGCTCGGCCAGTGGGTCCTGCAGGCGACGACCGATGGAGACGGCACCACGCACCGTGAGGTCGAGGTCTGGGAATTCTTCGCGGGCCACCGCGCTGGCGCTGTAGATCGACGCACCGCTCTCGTCGACGGCGATGATGGGTATCCCGAGCTCGAGGGCACCCACGAAGGCCTCCGTCTCGCGCCCCGCGGTGCCGTTGCCCACCGCGACAGCCTCGACCGAGAAGCGCTTGCACAGCGTCGTGATCGTCGGCCCGGCCTCCTGGCGACGCCCCCCACCATGGGGGAAGATCGTGGTGTGGTGCAGGAGGCCACCGTGGGCATCGAGCACGGCGACCTTGCACCCGGTACGAAAGCCAGGGTCCAGCGCGAGGACCGGCTTGTGCCCCAGCGGCGCCGCGAGGAGGATCTCGCGAAGGTTGGTGGTGAACACCTTGATCGCCTGATGGTCGGCTCGCGTCTTGGCCTCTCGGATCGCCTCTTTCTCCAGTGAGGGCATCAACAGCCGCTTGTAGGCGTCGACGATGGCCAGATCGACCTGTGCCGCCGCAAAGCCCTGGCCCCGGCCAAATCGCCGCCGAAGGCATCGCACGGCCTGGTCCTCGTCGGGCCGCGCCGTCACCGTCAACAACCCCTCGCTCTTGCCGCGAAGGACGGCCAGCACGCGGTGCGAAGGTGCCCGTCGCAGCGGCTCGCTCCAGTCGAAATAGTCACGGAACTTGCTCGCGTCTTTTTGCTTGGACTTGATGACCTTCGACCGCAGTGGGGTTCGGGTCTCGAACAGCGACCGCAGCTCGGCGCGGGCGGGCGCGTCCTCGTTGATCCGCTCCGCGATGATGTCCCGGGCACCCGCCAGCGCATCATCGGGGCTGGGGACGCCGCGCTTGGCATCCACGTAGGCCCGGGCGTCGATCCTTCGCCCATCGGCGGCCATCAGTGCGTCGGCCAGCGGCTCCAACCCACGCTCCCGGGCCGTGCTCGCCCGCGTCTTTCGCTTCGGACGATGGGGCAGATACAGATCCTCCAGCTGCACCCGAGTCTGGGCCCCTGCGATGGCGCGCTCGAGCTTCGCCGACAGCAGGTCTCGCTCCCGCAGCGAGCGAAGGATCGTCTCGCGGCGTTGGTCGAGCTCCACCAGCGCGGCCCGCTGATCGCGAATCGAGGCCACCGCGACTTCGTCGAGCGAACCGGTCGCTTCCTTGCGGTACCGTGCAATGAACGGCACCGTCGACCCGTCGTCCAGCAGGCGGGCCGTGGCCTCGACCTGGGCCGGCGTGCAGTCCAGCGCTCGCGCGATGATCTCGTGATGCGTCGGCACGGCGTCCAGGCTACATCGACGGGGCTTCGAGGAGCGCGAGGGGCCCGCTGGCCCCGCCGGTCGGCGTTACAGCCCTAGCTGCCGCGAGGCCAAGTCCTTCATGATCTCCTCCGCGCCGCCGCCGATGGACAGCACCTTGGTCTCGCGATAGATGCGTTCGACGACGGCGCCCTCGATGTATCCGGCGCCGCCGAGGATCTGGACCGCTTCCTTGGCGCAGTGCTCGAGGCACTGGGTGGCCTGGTTCTTGAGCATGCAGACGTCGGCGATCGGCCACTGTCCTCGTTGCACCCGCCAGGCGAGGGCCTCGAGGTAGGCCTTGGTCGCTCCGATGTCCTGCGCCATGTCGACGAGCTTGTGACGGATGACCTGACGCTTGATGAGCGGTCGTCCGAAGGTCTCGCGCATGCGCGCGTAGGCGACCGCTTCGTCGTAGCAGACCTTGGCGAAGCCGTAGGCCATGGCGGCGATGCCGAGGCGCTCGCCGTTGAAGTTGGCCATGATGCCCGCGAAGCCCTGGTCGCGCTGCCCGATGAGGTTGTCCGCAGGAACGCGGCAGTCCTCGAAGTACAGCGTCGCCGTGTCCGAGCTGCGCCAGCCCATCTTGCGCAGCGGGGTGCGGGCCAGGCCGGGGGCGTCGCCGGGCACGACCAGCAGGGAGACCCCGCCCAGGCCCTCTCCACCGGTTCGAACGGCCACGGTGATCACGTCGGCGTTCATGCCCGAGGTGATGAAGGTCTTGCTGCCGTTGACCACCCAGTGGTCGCCGTCGAGGCGGGCGGTGGTGCGCAGGTTGGCCACGTCGGAGCCGCCGCTGGGCTCGGTGATGGCCAGCGCTGCGATCTGTTCGCCACGCAGCACGGGCGGGAGAACCCGTGCCTTGAGCTCATCGCAGCCCAGGGCGGCAATCGGCGGAAGGCCGATCGAGTGGCTCATCAGCCCGGCCGCGACACCGCCCGAGCCCGCGCGGCACAGCTCCTCGGTGACGACGATCCGCGCGAACTGATCGCACGGGGTGCCGCCGTATTCCTCGGGGAAACCCAGACCCAGCAGGCCGAGCTCCCCCGCTGCCGCGTACAGGGACCGAGGGAGAATCTCGTCGCGTTCCCACTGGTCGACGTTGGGCCGGATTTCGCGGTCCACGAACCGGCGCACGCTGTCACGAAGTGCGTCGTGGTCTTCGTCGTAGTGGGGGCTCGTCCGAGGCACGGTGGCAGTCTACCCTGCCCGGAAACCCCGCAGCACCGCCACTGGGACGGTATCCAAAGGGCGAACATCGCCCCTCGCGTCGTCGAATCTGGCCGTCGGAAGACCCTGTGGGACGTCGGTGCGTTGCACAGGGGTAGCGGAGGCGATGAGTCCCCATGCAGGCCATGGGCCCGGGTCTGTGGAGCTGCCAGACGCAGCCGGGAAGGGCCCGACGGAGGGTAGTGCGGCGGGGCGACCACTTTGTCCCAAAGAAAACGACCTCGATGCCGATCGATTCACGGGCGAACGACACCCGGTGCGACGTCGGTCACTGTGTGGGATGGTCGAGCGGTTAGGGGTGAACCAAGCGTGCAAGGGTGGCAACGACACCCTTGGTGGAATCGAATCGGTAGCGTTGAGCCTCGTCGTGGTCTGCGGAGATCGACAAGCGAGTGAACACAGTGCCAAGACTCGACAGATGGACCCAGGTGGTGGTGTACGGGCTGATGCTGGCCGCCACCAGCTGCGCAGGGCGCGATCGTGACGGCCGGCACGACGAGCGAATGCAGCCGCACGAGAAACCTTCGTCGGGCTCGCGGGTGCTCATCCCACACGTCTCCAACGGACAGCTGGCGGGACGCTCGGACACGCCCGTGTGGACCGGGGTCGAGATCTACAATGCATCGCGGACCGAGTCGGCTCGCATCACGCTGCACTACTATCACTCGTGTGGAGCGCTGGCACACTCGTATTCTCCGCCCGACTCCATCGAAGCGGGGGAGTCGGCCACGTTCCTGACCCCCGACCCGATCAAGGGAATGGGGTCGCGGCCATGGACCGGGTCGGTGGTAGTGGAGTCGGAGCGTGGCACGCCGATTCGAGCCTCGGTGCAGGTGTTGGATGCCTCGGCCACCCGTGACGCCGACGCCTACGAAGGGATCGTGGAGCCGGCGTCGGCGTGGACGATGCCGAGGCTCGACGTCGTGCCCGAGGCGGCGACGGTGATTGCGATTCAAAACGCCGCCGACGAGACGACCTCGGTGGTCGTGCGATTCACCGATGGTCAGCGACGCGCGCTCGAGCTCGATGCGCACCAGACCGGCTACGTGTGGCCGACCGATGCCGGGGCGCGGCCGGAGCCCGGTGTGCAACCACAGAGGGGGCAAGTTGGCGCCACGGTCGAGGCCACGCACGAGGTCGCCGTCACCGTGCTGGAGTACCGGCCGTCGTCGATCAACGGCTACGTGGCGACCGGTGGCGAGCTCATGGACTCGTGACCGCATCGACGACTGCGTCGGCCTCGATCTCGATGAGAAAGTGCTCGCCGATGAGGCGGCGTACCTCGACCATGGTGCTGGCCGGCCGATGCTCGCCGAAGAACTCCGAGTGGGCCTGGCCGAACTGCGGCCAGCGCTCGATGTCGGTGACGAACATGCGGGTCCGGACGATGTGCTCGCGGCTGGCGTCGAACTCGGCGAGGGCGGTCTCGATGGTCTCGAGGCAGCGCTGCGCCTGGCGATAGCCGTCGTCCGGGGCGTGGGGATCGCCATTGGCATCGAGGGCCACGGTTCCGGTCACATAGATGTGGTTACCCGCCTGAAGGGCACGGCAGTATCCGATCTTGGTCTCCCACGGTGCTCCCGTTTGTACGCGTCGACGTTCCATGACTGCGGGTACTATCGTCGGCTTGCCCCGGTCTGCTCGTCGTGCTCTCGGGGCGCAGGCATCGTGGGCGAGGGCCTCCCAGCCCGCGCGACGGTCGGTCCGCGCGCCGCCAGCGTCGACGTCGTGGGTCCGCGAGCGAGTGGTCGTCCGAAGGTGGGCTCGCGATGAGCCGCGCACTGGTGTGCCCGGACCGATCGCGGGGAGTCGGCCCGGTTCGCCGCTCACCACCCGCCTGGCTGGGGCGAGCCGGACGAGCAGTCTACGCCGAGCCACAAGCCCGGCTGCCTGCGGTAGTGGCGGACGGTCTCGGCGGTGATGACCCTCGTCTGGCCGCGATCGTCCAGCGCGCTGCGGCAGTGCGCTAGGGTCTGTCGCATGTGTGGACGAGGGGTCCGTCCCGACGGAGTGGAGCTGGCCGAGGCGATCGAGGCCGAGCTCGTCGACGAGCCGGTGCGTAGCTTGCCCGCCCGCCACAATCTCGCGCCGACCGATCCGGTCGGGGTGCTGTGGCGCGATGCGGGGCGAAGGCGGCTATCGGTGGCGCGCTGGGGGGTCGAGCGTCCCCGGGGGGGGCTGGCGATCAACGCTCGCGACGACCGACTGCGCGGTGGAATGTGGCGACCCATGCTGATGCGGGGCCGTGCGGTGGTGCCTCTTCGAGGGTTCTACGAGTGGGAGGGGCCGCAGCGTCAGCCTTGGTATTTCCACCGGACCGACGGTGGCTTGTTGCTGCTCGCGGGGCTGGTGTCGGTCACGCTCGATGCACTGCAGACCACCATCGTGACCACCACGCCCTCGGTCGATATCGGCGGGGTGCACGATCGCATGCCCGCCATTCTCGAGCCGGACATGGTCGATCCGTGGCTGGCGGGCCGAGACGACGCGATGTTGGCCGACCTGGTGCGCACCGCACCCGAGGGCACGCTGCGCCGCCATCCGGTATCGCGGGACGTGAACTCGGTGCGCAACGATGGTGCCCACTTGATCGAGCCCGCAGCGCCGGAGCCGACCCAGGTCGATCTGTTCTGATCGCAGCGGCCCGCTGCGCACGGGGGGCCCCGTTTTCGAGCCGATCGGGGCTGGCGGTGCCTCCACCGATGGGTCATCGTGGGTCCGTGCCCGCCGGCTCGCGTCGCTTTGGCTACTACGGCCGTCTGTCTGCTCGCAACCGGGCCATCTATCGGCGCAGCGATGCGATCACGCGTCTCGATCTCCCGGAGCCGCAGGCGCTTCATCCCGCCGTGGTGGCGATCGCCGACGCACTGGCCGAGGACGATCGTCGCGCCGTGCAGCGGGCCACGCAGGGGCTGGCCACGCAGGTGTGTCGCGCACTGTCAGCCCCTCGGGTGGCACTGCGGGTGCTGGCGCGGCGCCCTGCCGACGCCGAAGGCGAGCTGCACGGCCTGTACGTGCGCCACGAAGATGGTCGCGCGTACATTCGCGTGTGGATGCGGACGGCGGCCCACGAGCGTGTCGTGGCGTTCCGCACCTTCTTGCGCACGCTGCTCCACGAGCTGTGCCACCACCTCGACTACGAGGTGCTGGAGCTCGCCGACTCCTATCACACCAAGGGCTTCTTCCAGCGGGAGTCGAGCCTGGTCCGACAGCTCGCTCCGGCTTCGCTGACGCCGCCATCGCATCACGAGGCCACCATCGAGCAGCTGAGTCTGCCCGGGCTCGGTTGAGCGTGATGGGATGATGGGCGAGGTCGGCTGGAGCCGGCGAGCGGCCGGTGGTGAAACCC
>JAHZJA010000234.1 GCA_022601155.1 Deltaproteobacteria bacterium
ACCCGATGCGCCTTCGAAGCGCAGCGTCGCCAGGCAGCTGCCGCTGACGGCGTTGTGGCCCATGGAAAACCGCCAAAGTCGAGACTAGGCGCGATCGGTCGAGGTCGAAGGGCAAGGCCGCCAGGGGCGGGACGGTTGCTCGGGGTCGAGCGGGACGGTTGTCCGAGGTCGAGCGGGACGATTGTCCGAGGTCGAGCGGGATGGTTGTCCGAGGCGGAGCGGGACGGTTGTTGGCAGGTCGAGCGGGACGGTTGTTGGCAGGTCGAGCGGGACGGTTGTTGGCAGGTCGAGCGGGACGGTTGTCCGAGGCGGAGCGAGACGGCTGTTGGCAGGTCGAGCGGGGCGGCCGTTCGAGGCGGAGCTGCACGGCTTTCCGAGGCGGCGCTGCGTGGCTGTTGGCAGGTCGAGCGGGACGGGGGCCGTTCGAGCGGGACAGGCGCGGGCGCGCGCCTCCAGCTGACGCCCCAGCACCGCTGGATGCGATCTCCACCTCGACGGAGTGATGCCCACGGATGGCGAGCTCCGAGCTCGGTCCGGTACTGGCGACAGTCGCCATAGGTGCGTGACGGCCTTACAGCTGGGGCGTTTTGGTCTGCGGCCCAAGGCCGACCAAGCTCGGGGCGCGGAACGGTGGCGGGGTCTGTTGCCGTCGCGAACCGGCGTTCTCGCCCGCATCGGCGACCGGGCGCGAACGAGCACGCGGGTCGGGTACCGTGGCGATAGAAAAAACGCCCGGCCCGATGTCGACTTCCAAGGCCTCGATGGCCTAACCCCCAAACACCTCCCCCTCGCGCCCGCGTCTTCCCCTGTGGACGCGGAGCCTCTGACGCGTGGTTTCCCACCTGGGAGCCAACGGCGTGGATGTCTCCCGCGCCATGTCGTCGCTGCGTTGGAATCGCGCGCACCGATCCCATCGACTAATGAACGAAGTATCGCTGCGGGTCGTCCCGGCCCAGGTCAGACACGTGTGGCCCGAGCTCGAGCTCGCCCAGATCCACAGGGCTCTGGGGGGTGATCGCGAGGCGTTCGGAGAGCTGTTTCGTTGCTATGCCCCGGCGGTTCGACATGCGGTCGCCGCCCGGGTCGCGCGCATGCCAGGGATTCGCATCGAGCTCGACGAGCTGGTGCAGTCGGTCTGGCTTCAGCTGCTCCGGGAACCGCGGCGACTGCGAAACTACGATCCCGAGCAGGCACCGTTCGGAGCGTTCATCCGGGTGGCCGCGGCGCAGGTGGCATGGAGGCTGGTCCGACGGCGTAGCCGAACCCCGACGGTGGTCTATGAAGACCTCTCGGAGCAGGGCGACACCGGCACGATGGAGCGACAGCTTCGCGCTCGTGGCGATCTGGAGCGCCTGTGGGAGCTGGTCGCGCCCCAGCTCAACGCGACCGAGCTCGAGCTGTTCGACGCCGTGCTCGTGCAGGGCCGGAAGATCAAGGACGTCGCGGCCGAGGTCGGCAAGAACGACGCCGCTGTCTACAAGCAGTGCGATCGCATGCGGCTCAAGCTCATCACCATCGCCAAACAGCTGCTAGACGAGCGCGGCGGCACCAACGAGCGCGGCGGAGCCAATGGCACCGTGGCGCGTCTGGCCCCCGTACTCAGCGCTGCCCTGTGGCTCCAAACCCTCATCCCCGCCCCATAGACGATGAGCACCGACGACATCACCGAACTGCTGGCAACCGCCCGTTGCCTGTCCACCACGGCCCCCGTGTGGCAACAAGTCGCCCTGGGGCAGCTGAGCCCCGAGGCCGCGACTGCGTCGCTGCGAGGGCAGCAAGAGCCCGCCAGCCTCGCGCGCGCGGCCGAGCTGTTTGCGCCTCCATCATCAGGGCAGCGCGAGGCAATGCTGGACGAGCTGCTGGCCCGGGCCCCGCTGTTTGCTCGACCGGTGACCGAGGCCCGTGTGCCTCCCGACATCCCCGCCGCGTCGCAGGAAAAAGCTCGGAGCCGGGGCCGGCCTCGGGGGCGGCTGGCCAGCGCAATGGTTGCCGTTGCCGCGGCGATGCTGCTGACGTGGGGGCTGTCTACCGCCTGGACCACCACCCACGCGCCCCCTTTTCACAACACCTTTGGCCTCGAGCTGCGGGGCACGGTCGCAGAAGTCCGTGGCTTTACCCGCGTGCCGCACGATGGCATCGCGGTGTACCGGATCGATGGAGACATGGACGCGAGGCTTCGTCCCCAGCTCGACCAAGCGGTGGGACCGGTGACGATGGTCGCCTTCGCCTACGACAGCGATGGCGATGGCCGCGTGCTGACCTTCGCCTCGGAGCAGGTCCGCAGCGGCGAGGTATTCCGGGTGCGTGAGGGCATCGAGTCCATGGGTCTCACCCTCGGAACCTGGGACCTGGCGTTCGTGCTGGGCCGTCCTGGATCCCTGCCCCGGTCTCCGCAGGCCGTCGCGCCCGGCGTCGCAATCCCGAACGATGCACCGTTTACGGTGACGCGCGAGACCATCCACATCATCGGTGAGGGCCACGGTCCGAGCTGAGTCCATGACCCGCGGGAGGGGAAGTCGAGGGCTGCGGCAGGGGCTGAGAGGTTGGGTTGCTGCCTCGTTGCTCGCCTGTGGGCCCGACGCCGTGCTCGCCGAGGAAACGACCTTCGTCACCCGCGACGTGGTCGTCACACCTCGTCCTCCCGTGCCCATGCGGGTCGAGTACGAGGGGTGCGTCGTCAACCGCAGCGACGTGCCCAAGGGCTCACCGCCACGGTGTGTCTTCGACCCCGAGCTGCCCCTGCTGGTCCGGATCGAGCACCCCGCCATCCACAGCACACGAGTCCACGTGATGGCCGAGGGCGTGGAGTTGCTCGGGTCCTACGCCTCCGATCTCGAGGCCCCGGTCGACGGCACCCGCAAGCTCGAGGTTCGGCTCCCCGAGGTCGCCGATGCGGTCGAGATCGAGATCTCGACCGCACGACCCTCCCGCTGGTCGCTGCCCCTGCGTTCTCACGCGCGACAGACGAGCATCGATGCCGGCGCCAGGGGGCGCGTCGAGCAGGCGCATGCCTCCATGGAGCGCCGTCTCGCGGCGGGCGAGGTGACCGAAGGCCTTCGCGACTACGACCTGGCGCAGCAACTGGCCCGCGACGCGGGCATGCTCAGCGAGCAGGTCGACCTTGCGCTGGCGGCCGCGTATCACCTCGACAGTCGCCCCAAGCTCGCCGCCCAGATTCTGCGAGGCATCGAGCCCGAGGCCGACCGTTTCCCCCGGGGACGGGCCCGCGTCGCGTACGCATGGGGCATCCACCACTGGCAACGCGGCCGCTACGATGACGCCACGCTGGCTCTTCGAACGGCCAGCCGCCATGCCCAGCTCGTGGGCGACGCTGCCCTCAAGACCGCGGCGCTGCCCATGTACGCCACGGCGCTCGTCGAGCAGGGCTACTTCGACGCCGCGCGACACTGGGCCAAGCTCACCTTGGCGGACACTCCTGCGCTCGAGGACGTCTGTCATCGGGCGGCGACCCTGCGCACGATCGGCTGGGTGGAGCTGTTGCTGCTGCTGCACGGGCAGTCCGGCCCCGACCCGGCCCCCCAGTTGCTCGAGGCCCTCACATTGTTCGAAGGCGGCCAGCTGTGCCACGACGACGCCGCGCTGGTCGGTGGTGCTCGCCTCAGCCTGGCGGTGCTCGCTCTGGAACAGGACGCGTCCGCACTCGCGCTCGAGCACATCGAACAGATCGACCGCCAGCGGCTCAGCATCAACGAGCGCGTCCGTGTGGCGGGGCTCGAGGTACACATCCTGCTGAATCTGGGGCGCGGTGACGCCGATGTCGACGCAGCGCTGTCTCGCTTGGACGCGGCGGTGGCCGTGGCCGACACGCCCCAGGCACGCTGGCGTCAGGCTGTGCGTCAGGGTGATGTCCGACGGTCCCAGGGTGATCCCTCGGGCGCGCTGCAGTGGTACCTACGCGCCGAAGAGCACCTCGACATCCTCACCCGGCTGTCGGCGTTCGGGGTCGGCCGCAGCATGGTCGGGGTGTTTCATCGCGACAGTAGCGAGCGTGTGGTCGAGACGCTACGGGAGCTGGGACGGCCCGACGAGGCGTTGTGCGCCGCACGCCAGGCGCACGCCCGGCAGATGCAAGCCGCGCTCGTTCCCTCGGCGGTGCACGTGGAGGGGCGAGACGAGCTCGAGCGGCACATCGCCACGTACCGTCGCGCTGAGGAACAAGTGGAGCGAATCGAGCGCGAGGCGGAGACGTTGGCGGGTGACGAGCTCCAGCGCGCCCAGGCCAGCAAGCTCCAGCACCAGGGCCAGATGCTCGATAAGGCCAACACCCTGCTGCGCGATGCCGGGCGCCACCGGCAGCGGCCACGGTGTGATGAGCTCTACGCTCCCGTGCCCCGCGAGCTGCTCCTGGGGCTCTACCCCCAAGGCACCGACTGGCTCATCTTCGCGTCGGATGGGGACGAGACCACCGTTCACGAGGTCCGGGTGATGGAGCCGGACCTCGTCGACCACCCGATGATCCTCAGCGAGCTGTTGCTTCGCCCATTTGCGGCGCAGCTGGCTCGGGCGCGTCGGGTTCGGGTGCATGCGGCGGGGGTGGCCCAGCGGATCGACATCCATCTGTTGCCCTGGGAGGGGAAGCCGCTGGTGGGTCATTTCCCCGTCGTGTACGGGGTCGATCTGGTGCCCGTCGTGGGGGCTTCGATGGCCGAGCCACCCGAGCGTCGCGCGGTCCTGCTGGCCGATCCCACGGGGGAGCTCGCGGCGGCCGACCACGAGGTCGACCACGCTGCCTCGCGGCTCACCGCCGCCGGGTGGCAGGTACAGATCATGAGCCCAGAGCAGGCCACGCCGTCCGAGCTGCAAAAGTGGTGGTCGGGGGCCAGCCTGCTCCACTACGCCGGGCACGCCGCCCACGATGATCGCAGCGATCACGGCTTGTGGCCGCCGTACTCGGGTGGGACCCCCGACTGGCCTGCGTACTTGCGGCTGGCTCGCGACACGCGTCTGGCTGCGCCACAGATCCTCATGCAGGGGGGCAACGTTCCGGCGCGGGTGATCTTGGCCGGGTGCCGCACGGGGGTGCCCAACTCGTCGAGCAGCGGGACCAGCCTCGCCCTCGCCTTTCTCGCCGCAGGTGCGCTGGAGGTGATCGCTTCGCGAGACGAGACGGATGACGAGGTCGCGCGGTTGATCGGGCGGAAGATCTACGACGGCATCGATGACGGAGCCGAGTGGACGCTGGGCCGGGCGCTTCAGCGCGCACAGTGGGACCGATTGCGGACGGGTGCCTCCGTCGCAGGGTACCGAGTCTGGGTTCGGTGACGTCGTCGTTGTGTGATTCGTCGAGTCTGTGGACTGTCGTGTTCATTGCACCGATTCACAGCTTGGTCACAATGATGATATGCATGTGAAATAGGCGTGTAGGGGATGTGCGGTAAACATGTGTGGGTGTCGCATGATCGAGGTGTACACTGACTGACTGTTGCTCTATACTGTCAAAAGAACAATCCGGTCGCAGGAGCACTCGCGATAGGGCGCATCTCTAGGATGGTCGCGCACCGAGGGTGATGTGCGACGGGTTGTAATTCTCCGGCATCGACTCCACACGTCGGAGGGTGAGAATGTCCCGTGGAGAAAGCGAGATGTGCAATGGTCACCGAGTACTATCGACAAGTAATGACAGTCCTGGCTACTAGTGTTGCCATCGGGAGTGTGACACTGGCGCTCTCCGCCGAGGCCTCATTCCCCCCGTGCCCCGTCGCGGATGACGATGAGATGATCCCCATGTTGCTCCTGGGGCCCGAAGATCCGTCCCAGTACCCCGTTCCGCTGTGCGTGGGCTGCCGGGTGATCACCACCCGTTCGTCGCAGTCGAGCGCCGATGTCGAGGCGGAAGCAACTGTTTCGATCTCCTATCATCACGATGAGTTGCTGCCGTTCGCGGGCGAGGCCGAGGTGACGGCGCAGCTGCTCGATGGCCGGCGTCGGCACTTCACGATCGAGAGCATCTCTCTCGTCGAAGGCCAAACCGTCGAATACGTCGTGGATCCCGGCTACGACTGGGCCTGGCACGAAGTCGACTACTTGTGGATTTCGATGATTCCCGAGATGTGACTCGTCGAATGTCGAGTTTCTCCGAGGGGCTGGCCTAAGCAAGAACCGAGACTGCTCGGCAGACCGCCAGAGCCGTGGAGGAATGACGACATGCGATTCACCAAGCGCACACTAATCATCGGGATGTTTCTCGCCTCGAGTGGGATTGCATCCTGCGGCGAAGCGGATACCAACGACAGCGATCTGGGTATCGAGCAGATCGCAGGGGATGGCACCCACCTGCTGGTGGGTGACTACACCAACCTGACTGCCGTCGAGATGGCCGAGTACATCGAGGACCGCCAGTATATGCGCAGCCTGGCCCAGCCAGATCAAGCCGTGCACCTCAACCTGGCTGATCCTCAGATGTACCGGCTGGCGATGAACCGGCTGAAGATCAGCGGCAAGACCCCGGCCAACTCGCCGCAGCTGTACACGGCGATGGAGCGGACACGATCGGAGCATGTGCTGCGTGGCTATGGCACGGGGCTGGTCGCGCAGATGCAGTTTCGCAGTGAAGGCGACGGCCGCGAGGCGATGCACTTCATCAGTACCGCGGTCGTCGCGGGCGACGCGGGCGAGGGAGCGGCCAGCTCCACGTTCCCGGAGGGCTCCGACTACACCTTCCTCGACGTGGGCTACTACGACGGCGCCGTCGTACCACTGGCGGCGCCCAACATCATCGAGCAGTTCGGCGGTGGCACCGACGTCAACGTGCAGACGGGGGCCGATCTGACGGTCAGCGAGCTGGACTCGTACACCGTCGACACCTTCCAGCTGGAGGACTCCGCGGCCGGCTTCGGGGCGTCGTACGTGTACACCACGATGGGGCTGCAGGGCGCTCAGCCAGCGGCTCGGCCCACGCCCCCCGTGCTCATCATCGATGACGTCACCGCACCCGCCGACATCGCGCACAACGACGGTATCGTCAGCATCTGCCTCAACCGCGCCTGGACGGGCGACTGCGACTACGACCTCACGGGCAACCCGCAGTCGGTGAAGGTCCCGCTGCAGGGATCCATCGAGGTTGTCAGCGCCGCGCACCGGTTCAGCGCCGGGGCGATCGACGATATCCGAGCCGATCTCGCGGCGGCAACGCCCAACCCACGGTCGGGCTACGTCAAGCTGCT
>JAHZJA010000235.1 GCA_022601155.1 Deltaproteobacteria bacterium
ATCCAGCTGAGCTATAGGCGCGTGGTCGGGGCGAGAGGATTCGAACCTCCGGCTTCCTGCTCCCAAAGCAGGCGCGCTACCAGGCTGCGCCACACCCCGAAAAAGGGTGTCGACTCTAGCCGAGCCGCGCCGCGTGGTCCACCCTGCCCCGTCGCCCTCGTCGATTGGTCGCCCGGCGCTCCCTCACGGGCTCGAAAACCACGAAAGCAGGCCCCGCATGGCCTCGCCGCGGTGAGACCGCGCGGCCTTGTCGTCCGGGGGCAGCTCGGCAACGGTGATCTCCTCGGGCAGCCAGGCGTGCGGATCGTAGCCGAACCCCGCCGTCCCCCGGGCCTCGATCCGCAGCTCGACCTCCCAGCGCCCGTCGAAACACCGCACGACCCCGACGGGCGCGGGCCACGGCTCACCGTCCACCCGACACAGCGCAATGACGCAGCGATAGTGCCCGGGACTGCGCGCGCAGCCGTGCGCCTGCAGCTGCTCGACCAGGCGCGCGTTGTTGTCCTCGTCGGTCGCGTCCTCGCCCGCGAACCGTGCACTGCGAACCCCAGGCGCGCCCCCGAGCACGTCGACACAGACCCCCGAGTCGTCGGCGAGCACCGCCGTGTCTCCGGCCATCCCCCGAGACCTCAGCCACGCGGCGATGCCCCGGGCCTTGAGACCCGCGTTGCCAGCGAAGTCATCGGCCGTCTCGGCGATCGAGGGCGGACTCCCGTGGTCGGCCTGCCCGCTCACCTGCAGCTGTGGAGCGGCTTGCGACAGCATGCGCTCGATCTCCACGATCTTGTGGCGGTTGCCGCTGGCCACCACCAATCGCGAGGGACGCCACCGCGCATCAACGGGCACCGAGCACCTCCCGCTGGGCAGCGTGGAGCCGGCCGATCCCGAGCTCGGCCAGATCGAGCATCGCGTCGAGCTGAGCGCGGCTGAAGCTGCCGTCTTCTCCCGTCCCCTGGACCTCGACCAAGCCTCCGTCGTCCAAGCCAACGACATTGAGGTCGACGACCGCCGCACTGTCCTCGACGTAGTTCAGATCGAGCACGGCCTTCGGCTCACCCTCCCCGGAACGGACCAGGCCCACACTCACCGCCGCAACGGCGGCCCGGATGGGGTCGGCCGCAATCTTCCCTTGCTCGAGCAGCCTGTGCACCGCGATGCGCAGGGCCACGAACGCACCCGTGATCGATGCGGTACGGGTGCCTCCATCGGCCTCGATGACGTCGCAGTCGCACACGATCGACATCGAATCACCCGCGGGGGTGACCAATGCGGACAGATCGACGCTGGCCCGCAGTGAACGGCCGATGAGGCGCTGGATTTCCTTGCCGCGCCCGCCAGGGTCACGACGCCCCCGCGGCGTGGTCGCACCCGGCAGCATGGCGTACTGCGCCGTCACCCAGCCCCCCTCACGCAGCCATCCGGGCGCCCGCTCTTCCAGGCTTGCCGTACAGATGACTCGGGTATCCCCCGTCCGGATCAGCGCCGATCCGAGGGCTCGGGTGATGAAGCCCGGCTCGATCGAGCACGGACGGAGCTGGTCGGACGCACGATCGTCGGAGCGCATGGCGGCCCGACCCTAACCGAAACCAAAGCGAAACGGGCGCCCCTAGGAGGGACGCCCGTTTGCGGAAAAGTCGACGGAAGGGTCGAGGCTACTTGGCCTCTTCCTTCTTGGCGTCGCCCTTCTTGTCGTCTTTCTTCGCGTCAGCCTTCTTGTCTTCCTTCTTGGCGTCTTCCTTTTTGTCGCAGGCGGGGGCCGCGAAGGCGAACGTCGTGAGGGTAGCGACGAGGGCAGCTTTGGTGAACTTCATCGTGTCTTGTCTCCGGTGGTTTGTCCCGGGGGAGCGCCGTCCCCCGCGTCCGAGTCTCTTGGAGGCCGGCAGGGATCCTGACCCTTGGCGGCACTCGCACGGAGGGAGATAACATCTTGTCGGGGCGACGATTCCCAAAAAAGCCCTACAAACCACCACCAACTCGATTTTTCACTGCGGCTGCGGTAAGCGCACACCCTGGTCAAAAACGCAGATAGACGTTGTTTCTCAATAGATGTCAGGGCGTTCGGGGCTGTCGACGGGTATGAACATGCATCCGACCAGCCGAGCGCCCGATCGGATCCCGTCCAACGGCGACACGGAATTCGACGCGATCGTCGGCGCGGCCCGGCGGCTCCCTCGCCGCCCACCGTGGCTGGCCCGAGCGGGTCACCGCGTTCGACCGTGGCCATCGGGTCGGCATCGCCCCCACCCTGTCGACCACGAGCACGGCTCGTCACGCCGCAGTGTTGCGCGTCGCCGCCGGCGGCCGAGACCCCGAACGTACGAAGGGCGAGCACCTCCAGTGGAAGCGACTCGCCCTCGCCGGCAAGCCCAAACGGGATCGCCGAGTGCCGTGGAGGCACGCAGTGGTTTACTCGGCCTTGAAGCAGTCCGGGTACGCCTTGGCGGCGCCGTCCATGGCCGCCTTGCAGCCCGCGCCGAGCGCCGTCTTGGCCTCGGGGTTGGCGGCAACCTGGTCCTTCCAGGCCTTGACGGTCATGTCGAAGCCCTGCTTGGCAGCGCCACGGGCGGCCTCGGGCATGCCCTCGAAGCACTTGCTCATCTGGGCGATGTAGTCATCGCACTCTGCGACGCCGAGCTTCTCGGCACCGCCAGCAGCGGCAGCTTCGCCGCCGTCAGCCTTGGCCTCGGCCTTGGCGTCGGCGGGCGCGGCCTTCTTCTCGTCGGCCTTGGCATCGGCCTTGGCGTCGGCCTTCTTGTCGTCAGCCTTCTTGTCGCCCTTCTTGGCGTCGGCCTTCTTGTCGTCCTTCTTCGCGTCCTTCTTCGAGTCGTCGCACGCGGGAGCGGCGAGCAGACAGAGCGCTGAGAAGGCGCCAATGACAAAGTTGGTGTTGATCTTCATGGTGTGCGGTTCTCCGAGTGGTGGGGTGGGGTTTGGCCGTCGAGCCGTTGAGCCCGGGACTCTACGTCAGGTCACGGACTGCCTCAACGTCATCGATACGCTCAGCGAAACCTCCAAATCGCCACGTCGATCGGTGCGCGACCATGTCTGCCTCCTGGGCATCGCGTCCCCCCGGCCGGTTCCAACGTCTGGCGCAGATCGCCGAGATCGCTGGCGTTCTCCGTTCGCGCCCTCGTCACCGTGCCACCGCTCGCATCGACGCCCTCTGCATATGTCACCGCCGGTCCGCGAATTTCCGCTCCCAGGCCGCCGCGGAAGGGGGTTGGAACGCCCGCGCCCGATCGTGAAAAACCTCAACCACGACACGGCCCATGGGCTGGGGAGCGTGCTCGTATCCTGCGCTCCATGTCATGGCTTCGCGATCCCTCGCTGCGCCCCGTCTTCCAGCCGACCGAGGACGAACCCGTCCGCGCGCTCGTGGTCGCAGGAGCCTGCGGCAACGTTGGTTTCGGCAAGCTGGGTCAGTTCGCCCGGCTGTTGCATCAGCACGGTGTGCCCGTCGTCGCGCTCGATCTGTCACCGGCCGTCAACGAGGTCAAGGACCGGTTGCGCGCGGCGTTCGGCAAGCGGTTCTCCACCGAGCAGGTCGACGCGATTGTCGGCAACGTTCGCGTCGTCAACGGAGGCATCACCGATCTACCTGGCGACATGCCGGTCGGGTTCGTGTTCGAGGCGATTCCCGAGCGCCTCGACATCAAGCATGCGTTCTATCGTCAGGTGCGGGAGCGCGATCCCGAGGCGTTCATCTTCTCGGCGACCAGCGGATTCCCCTCCACCATGCTGTTCGAGGGGCTCCCGGGGGCCGAGCGCTGCGGCGTGATGCACCCGTTCTTCCCTCACCTGACCAACAAGCTGTGGGAGGTCCCCACCGAGGGCGCCGTGACCGGCTCGGCCGAGCGCAAGGTCATGCGTCGGTTGCTGGGCGGGTTGGGCATGAGCGTCATCCCCGTCAAGGACGTCCCCTCGTTCGCGGCCGACCGATTGTTCTGCGGCATGATGCTCGAGGCCGTTCGCATCCATGTCGACATGGGGCTGACGCCCGCGCAGGTCGATGACGTCTGTAAGAAGACCTTGGGCACGTCACCGTTCTTCGTGCACAACCTGATCCCCGGGGCCAACTATCTGTCGGCGCACTGCATGGAGCTGATGAAGCGGGAGGTCGACTCGTCGATGTTCGACATTCCCGACGCATGGCAGCCGTACATCGCCGATCCCAAGGCGCAGTGGCCCTACGAGCGCGGCGAAAAGTGCCCCGGCGACAAGTTCGAGGCCGCCCGCGATCGCATGCTGGGCCTGCTGCTGGCGCTGACCGGCTACATGGTCGAGCACGAGGTGGCGCGTGTCGATGCGCTCAACTTCCTGTCGGAGAACGCGCTGGCGTTCAGAGCCGGTATGCCCGCGATGGTGCAGCAGCTGGGCTTCGATCGCGTGCGGACGCTGGTGGAGAGCTACTGCCGCAGCCAGAACATCACCAAGGCCCAGGAGGTCGCGCCGGTCGGTGTGTTCGCCGACGACGCAGCGCCGTGGCACGAGGTCTACGTGGGCACGGCCGTCCACGACGGCGTGGGTCTGCTGTCGCTCAAGCGCGGGACCATCAACCACACCTTCATCGCGCAGCTCGACCAGGCCTACACGACGCTGGCCGAAGACGATGCGGTCAAGGCGATCGTGATTGCCCCCGACGGCACCTACAGCCGGGAGTTCGGGCACGGGGCCGACCTCGGTGCGTTCGTGCCCGTGCTGGGTAAGGCTGATGAAGCGCTCGCGCTCATCCAAGGCTGGAAGCGCACGCTGTCGAAGCTGCGTGCGGGCAAGCCGACCGTCGCGGCGCTGGTCGGTCGGGTGCTCGGTGGTGGTCTGGAGCTCGCGGCTGCGTGCCACGCCCGGATCGCCGGTCAGGGCACCAAGCTCGCATTCCCCGAGACCACCGTCGGCGTGATCCCTGGGCTTGGAGGCTGCCACAACGTCCATCGTGCGTGCGCGGCCGAGCATCACCCGCGGATCAACGAGATCCTGCTCACCGGGCACGGCATCTCGGTCGACGAGGCGCACGCGTGGGGCCTGGTCTCGCAGATCGTCCCGATTCGCGAGCTGCCCGCGGCGAGCATGAAGCTGGCCGCCGCCCTCGCTGACGGATCGGTCGCGATGCCGGCCTTCCGCGAGGGACCGCTGGCGGTCACCGTCGACACCACGGTCTCGACCACCAACGAGGCCGGCGTGCCGCTGGACGCCGATCTTCGTGCCCTCTTGGTCTCCACGATCGTCGATGCCAACGGAGCCTCCGCGGAGGAAGGCGGCGCGATCGAGGAGCAGCGCGCCGCGCAGAGCCTGGCGATGAGTTCCTCGAGGATCGGCGTCAAGGCGATGATGCGTGGCAAGCCGCCCGCATTCGAGACGCCGCTGTCGGGCTGACCGGCGGCGATGACCGTGCGGGCGCCCAGGCGCCCGCACAATCGCAAGGCACCGGGCTCATTGCCGCACCCGTCCCTCCTGCACGCCAACGGCATAGCTCAGGCCGGAGCGCGGACCCCCTGCACCTGCCGCACCGCAGGCGCTTTGCCCTGCCACACCGCAGGCACTTTGCCCTGCCACACCGCAGGCACTTTGCCCTGCTGCACGGCAGGCGCTTTGCCCTGCCACGCAGGCGTTCTGCCCTGCTGCACGGCAGGCGCTTTGCCCTGCCACACCGCAGGCGCTCTGCCCTGCCACAACACCGCATCCGCTTTGCACCTGCCACAACACCGCATCCGCTTTACCCTGCCACAACACCGCATCCGCTTTGCCCTGCCACAACACCGCAGGCGCTTTACCCTGCCACACCGCAGGCGCTTTGCCTTGCCACACCGCAGGCGCCTTGCACCTGCCACACCACAGGCACTCTGCCCTGCCGCACCGCATCCGCTTCTGCTCCGCGTCAGCGGCACAGATTCGGATGGGGGCCGCCAACGCCCACGGCAGCGCCCAACGAATCAGGCGTCGGGCGACGGGGCGGCGACGGTCTCGCTGCGCACGCGCGGCAGCGATGGCGGCCGCGGACAGCGACCCACCTGGTCGATACCCACCAGCTGCGCATCCTTGTTGACCAGCAGACGCTCCCGCGTCATGTGGTGGTCGGGCACGCGCTCACCGAGCAGTGCCTCCACCACCTCACGCGGGCGCGCGCCCCCCTGCCCGTCCAGACGCAGGCGAAACCGCAGCTGATTGTCCTGCTGCTCGGCGTGCATCAACGACTGCTTGATGTCGATGTCGGAGATGGCCGGGCCCGCGGGGCGCTTTTTGCCCCTGCGCGGCTTCTTCTTGTGACGCGAGCGCTGCACGATGAGCTCGGGCTGCGCCAGCGCCTCGTCCATCCGGGCCTGCAGTCGCTCGGCCTCGTCGTCGGTCAGCGAGACCACGTAGTCCGCTGCCGCCACCAGCTGTCCCAGCCGCAGCTCGTCGGGGCCCACCAAACGGGCCGAGCGCAGCACCAGTCCCGGGGGCGCGACACTGCGCAGCTGCTCGAGCACCTCGGCCGCCACCGTCTCCCGCTCGGCGTCGCCGAGCATGCCGCCCAGATCCTCGGCCGAGCACGGCAGCAGCACGTCGGCGTCGACCACCTCGGCCTCTGCCCCCATGCCCAGCGCCAGCGCGGGGCCGAAGCTCATGCGCGGGATGGGGTTGTAGCCACGAGAGAACGCCTGCTCCAGCCCCGCCCGGCGGAACATTCGCGGCAGGATGCGCAGCAGGTCGCGGTGGCCCAAAAAGCGCAGCGGGCCATGCTTGGCGAACACCAGCCGGAGCCGCGAGTGCGGGGCCTCGGCGCTGGCCTTGAAGGCGGAGTCGTCGGCGAGGTTGCTGGGCGACAGCCGACCCACCAGGCGTGACGCGGGCACCAATGGAGGCTCCGTCGTCGGCTCGGCCACCGGGTCGTGCTGGGTGTCTTGCAGCCGCGACAACGTGCGCAGCGAGTCGATCCGCTCGCTTCGCATCTGCGTCATGTCGCAGGCAATCCCACAGTCGTAGCAGACCAAGCGGCGCTCATCGGCCTCCGCCACGGCGAGCTCGCGATGGTGGACCTGGTCGCCCACCGCCTTGCCGCACGGCGGACTGCTGCGGCTGGCGAGCGCCTTCCTGTACTCGTCCGCCAGGAATCCGTCGTCGATCCCGACATCGATGTGATCCCACGGCAATCGGGCATCGACGGGCAGCGTACGCGTGTACACGGTGGGATCGATGTCCGCCGCCGCGAGGGCGTCCAGCCAGCGCTCGAACGAGAAGTACTCCCGCCAGCCATCGAATCGCGCACCAGCCAGATACGCGTGCTCGAGCGCCTCGCCCATCTTGCGATCACCGCGGGCAAACAAGCACTCCAGCCAGCTCTCGCGGACCTCGTGCGTCTTGAGGCCCACCTTGGTGCGCCGCGTCATCTCGCGCAGCAGCTGGACCTTGGTGTGCAGGTCCTCCATCGAGTCCATCGCCGCCCACTGAAACGGCGTGTGGGGCTTGGGCACGTGCTGCGAGACGCTGACGGTGACCTGGGGCGGACGGGGCAGGCCCATGCTCTTGGCTTGCGCCAGCACCCGCTCGCCGGTCTGCACGATGCCCGCGACATCGGCCTCGGTCTCGGTGGGCAAGCCCATGATGAAGTACAGCTTCATCCGGTCGTAGCCGCGCTCGAAGATCCGCGTCGCCGAGTCCAGGATGTCCTGCTCGCTGACGTTCTTGTTGATGACCTGCCGCATCCGCGGCGTGCCGGCCTCGGGCGCGAACGTCAGCCCGTTGATCCCCACCCGCTTGACCTCGTCGAGCAGCTCGCCCGATAGCCCGTAGGCCCGCAGACTCGCCACCCCGAGCTTGGTCTTGCGCTTGACCAGCTCGGGCACCAGGGCCTTGATGAGCGGATCGATGCACGACACATCGGCTGTCGACAGCGCGGTGAGGCTGGTCTCGGAAAACCCCGCCGCATCGGCGCCACCGAGGACTGCGTCGATCACCGCCTTGGGGCTACGCTCGCGCACGGGCCGATAGATGATGCCCGCCTGGCAGAATCGACAGCCCTCGGTGCAGCCACGGGTGATCTCGACCGCGGCACGATCGAAGATGGCCTCGGCGTACGGCACGGGGAAGCGCTGCGGGAACGGAAAGTCCTCGAGATCGCGCACCCACACCCGGGACACCCGCTCGGGGGCGCCGGCGGCCTCGCCCTGCGGCGTGCGGCCCACCACCACCTGCAGCCCGGTCCGCGGATCGAGCTCGACCCGATAGAAGGCAGGCACATAGATCCCCGGGAGCTGGGCGCACGCGGCCAGCTGCTCGCTGCGAGGCCGTCCCGCCGCCCGCAGATCACCGATGGTGCGCAGCAGCGTCGGCAGCAGCTCCTCGGCCTCCCCCACCAACAGCGCATCGACGAACGGCGTCAGCGGCTCGGGGTGCGTAGCCGTGGGCCCGCCCGCCAGGACGATGGGATCGGTGTCGCTCCGGTCGGCACTGCGCAGTGGAATCCCGCCCAGCTCGAGGTTGAGCAGCACGTTGGAGTAGCTCAGCTCGTACTGAAGGCTCACGCCCACCACGTCGAATGCCGACAGCGGGGTGTAGGTCTCCAGGCTGACCAGCGGCAGAGCATTGTCGCGCAGGCCTTGTTCGAGATCCCGCCACGGGCTGAAGGCACGCTCGCAGACCAGATCGTCGTGCTTGTTGACCAGGTCGTAGAGGATCCGCGTGCCCAGGTGGCTCATGCCCACCTCGTACAGATCGGGAAAGGCCAGCACGAACCGACAGCGCAGCGTGTCGTGGTCCTTGACGATCTGCTGTTCCTCGCCGCCGAGGTAGCGGCCAGGCTTTTGGACCGTGGGCAACAGCGCGGCATACGGGTGCTCACGCAGCGCGGCCGGGTCGGTCGGCAGCTCGGGGATCGGCGCGTGTGCGTCGTTTGCGGTCACCACGAGACCACCCCTAACACAATCGACCCCCGCGACAACCACTGCGGCAATCGCGGGCCTTGCGCGACTGTCGCGCCGACTTAACATGCAGGTCGCGACGTGAAGGACCTGTACAAGAGCCTCGGGGTCAGCCGTACGGCGAACCCAGCCGAGATCAAGAAGGCCTACCGCAAGCTCACCCGGCAGTATCACCCCGATCGTAATCCGGGGGACGCCGAGGCGGAGGAGCGGTTCAAGGATGTGTCCACCGCATACGAGGTGCTCGGCAACGACGACAAGCGTTCGGCGTACGACGAGTTCGGCGAGGTCAGCCTCACCCAGGGCTTCGATGCCGACAAGGCCCGCGCCTACAAGTCCCGGCGCGGTGGCTTCTCCCCGCCAGGTGGCGGGGCCGTGTTCGACGACCTGGGCGACGCGCGCGCGACCAGCTTCGAAGATCTCATTACGGCAATGTTCGGCGGCGGTGGACAAGGGGCCACGCGCCGGCCGGTCAATCGCCGCGGCGCCAACATCAAGGGAGACATCTCCGTCTCACTGATGGACGCGCTGCACGGGGTCTCGGTGCCCCTGCGGATCGACCAGGCCGGCCAGGGACGCACGCTGGACGTGAAGGTGCCCCAGGGCATGCCCGACGGCGGCAAGCTGCGACTGCGAGGCCAAGGCGGCCCCGGCCAGCCCAGCGGCGACGTCATCCTCACCGTGCGGGTCAAGAACCACGACCACCTGCGCCGGGAAGGGCGTGACCTCCATCTGCGTCTGCCCGTCAGCGCATACGAGGCGTATCGCGGCGGCCCCATCGAAGATGTGCCCACCCCGTGGGGGCCGGTCACGCTCAAGCTGCCCGCGGGAGCCCAAAACGGGCTGAAGATGCGGCTGCGAGGCAAGGGCGTGCAGGTACCCGGACGCGACACGGGTGACCTCTACGTCACGCTGGACGTACGGCTCCCGGGAGCCGGGCACGAGGGGCTGCTCGAGGCACTGGAGCAAGCCCAGGGCCGTGAGCAGGTCCGCACCGGGATGCACCTGTAGACGGCAGCTGCGGCCACGTACGGCCGTGCTGAACGTCAGCGTTCACCAATCGCGATCGTCGTTCGCGCTGCCAACCGCCGCCACCGCGCCTATGCTCGATGGGTGGCCCCACCCGTGAACCCCACATGAACGACGCCAAGCCCACCCGCCGCGACTTCGTGCGCACCACCGCCGTCTCTGCCCTGGCCCTGTCGCTCGGGTGCGGTGACGACTCCTCCGAACCCACCGCCGATGGGAGCACGAGCACGGGATCCGATCCCAGCACCTCGGCGAACCCCAGCACCTCGGGCGGGTCGGCGATGCCCACCAGCTCGGATCCCGCGACGTCCTCGGGCTCCACTGGCAGCCCTGGCTCGAGCTCCGGCGGGGCGGACAGTACCGGCACCGACGGCCCGACCACGGGCGGCCTGACCTGCGACGCCACCGACGACGACATCGAGGGGCCGTTCTACCGGCCGGGGATCCCGGTCCGCGACAACCTCGACATCTACGACGATCCCGGCATCCCGCTGGTGCTGCAGGGGCAGGTGCTCGACGGCAACTGTCAGCCGCTGCCCAACGCGGTGGTCGAGGTCTGGCAGGCCAGCCCGCGGCCCCCGAAGTCGCAGCCCGGCGACGCCGACGCCACCTACGACGCCAGCGAGGACTTTCGCTACTACGGCCAGACCGCCACCGACCGCCGGGGTCGGTACCAGTTCACCACGCTGGTGCCGGGCTGGTACCTCAACGGCGCGCAGTACCGACCCGCGCACCTGCACATCAAGGTCTGGATCCGCGACCAGGAGCTGCTGACGACGCAGCTGTACTTCGAGGGTGATCCGTTCAACCGCGCCGACACGTGGTTCAACCCGGACAACATGCTCACGCCCGATCCCCAGGGTCAGGCCACGTACGACTTCCACGTCGTCCCCGGCTGAACCCAGGCCCCCGCGGGGTGGCGCGGTGCACCCGTGACCTGACGTGCGGTTGCGCCGCGGCGCGCCGCGGCAGCCCGTGCTACGAAAAAGCCCGTGAGTCGGCACCTCCCGGTCGTCAGTGAAGGAACCGCCGCCGAGCCCAAGCGCCCGCGGCGACGCCATCCCCGGTGGCTCAAGGTCCCCATGGCGGGCGGCGAGGCCTACCACGACCTGCGGGCACGGGTGCGGGAGCTGTCGCTGCACACCGTGTGTCAGAGCGCCAGCTGCCCCAACATCGGCGAGTGCTGGAACAACCGGGCGCTCACCATCATGATCCTCGGCAACATCTGCACGCGTTCGTGCCGGTTTTGCGACGTGGCGACGGGCCGTCCCCTGCCGGTCGATACCGACGAGCCGCGGCGGGTGGCCGAGATCCTCGCCGAGCTCGACCTGCAGCACACCGTGATCACCTCCGTCGATCGCGACGACCTGTCCGACGGCGGCGCGAGCATCTGGGCGCAGACACTGCGGCAGTGCCACGAACAGGCGCCCACCATGACGGTGGAGGTGCTCGTGCCCGACTTCAAGGGTGACCTCGGCGATGTCGACACCGTGCTCGACGCCCAGCCCGACGTGTTCGCCCACAACCTCGAGACGGTGCCCCGACTGTCGCGACAGGTGCGGGTGCAGGCCCGCTACGACCGCAGCTACGCCGTCCTCGAGCACGCCCGGCGCCGCGGTGCGCTGACCAAGACGGGGCTGATGCTCGGCCTGGGCGAGACCCTCGACGAGGTAAGCGAGGTCATCGATCAGCTCGCCGCCCTCGGCCTGACCATCCTGACCCTCGGCCAGTACCTCCAGCCCAGCCGCAAGCACCTCGAGATCGACCGCTACGTGCACCCCGACGAGTTCGCGCAGCTCAAGGTCTACGCCGAGGGCCAGGGTATCGCCCACGTGGAGAGCGGGCCTTTGGTGCGCAGCAGCTACCACGCCGAGGGCCAGGCCGAGCTCATTGCACGGCTGGCCGGCCACGGCACCATCGGCTTCGCCTCGCGCGCGTAGGGCCGACGAGCGCTCTTGCTTGCGTCGCTCCGGCTCGACATCGTCCGATCCGACCCGGGCGCGACACTGTTCACCCGAGTCTTCGTGCCTGGCATCGAAGACGCCAGGGGTCGACGGCGATCGAGCCGTAGGCGACGTTGTTGCCCCACCGAAGACCATCCACCGGTCCAGGTGTCATGGGGCCCCGACGCCGATGGAGCCTACGAGTACGAGGACTGACGACTCCGCGTCACGACCGTACGCAAGCAGCTCAGTCGTCGCCGCGGCGGCGGACCAGCTCGGCACGAATCACCGCCAGCCCGTCGGCCAAGCGCTTGCGTGGGATGTTCACTCGCGTCGGCATCCCTCCGCCCAGGTCCAGCAGCTGCACGAAGTTCAGCCCGCTCTCGAACGGGGCGGCAATCGTCGCGTTCCCGGCATCGAGCACCACGCTGACGGTGGCCTTTTGCTGGCCCAGCAGCAGCAGCTCGGTCTTGTCGAAGCTCGGCGAGGACGAGCCCACCTCGACGAACGCCACGTCCCCCTCGACGACATACCCCTGAGAGAGCGTCACGGCGGCCGCGGCCATACGCTCGAAATCTTCGGCAGCGGAGATGATGCTGTCGCGCTCGCCCCCGGGGCGCAGACCCTCCACCAGATAGCGAACGATGCGGAGCTTGAGCGGGTGGTCCACCCAGTGCGCACGCAGGGCCTTGTCGATCCGCGTGGCCTCCGGGCCGACCTCGCCGATCCGCGTGTCCACGGCCCGGGCGTCGTCGTCGGCACCCGGGTACGGCTCGCGCCCGCCCAAGATCCACTTGGCCGCGGCATAGAGCCCATCGAGATCGAAGTGGGCAACGATGGTGTCCACCGGGCCCGTCGACTCGACCAACTCGGGGTCGATCATCTCGGGGCACGCCCCGTGCTCGGCCTTGGTGCACAGCACGAAGCGCTCATCGGCGGCGTAGCGCTCGTGCAGCGGGTGGTCGTGGTGGTCGACCCACCGGGCCAACCGCGGACCGAGCTGCTCGATGAACTTTCCCGTGGTCTTGTCGAACCCTCGGCCCAGGCCCAGCGAAGCAAAGGCGATGTCGAGCACCACCACCCTGCCCTCGAGGTTCGCAGCCCGCGGCAATTTGCGGGGGCTGGCGAACACCAAGGTGGGCAGTGCGCCGCTCAAGACAGCTCCGCGCGGGCTGCTTGCAGCTCCGACAGCGCGTGCTCGTCACCCGCAGCCCGTGCCACCCCGATCCCGCGATCGAGGACCTCGATCGCCACCTCGGACTGGCTGTCTTCCGCGAGCATCGTGCCGAACATCAGATAGGCCGGCACGTAGTCTGGGTGCCGCTCCACGAGGGCCCGGAAGGCCTCGGTCGCCTCGGCCACCTCCCCGCGCTTGCGCAGCTCCATGGCCACGCCGTACTGCGGGAACGGGTCATCGGGACGCGCCGCAGCCATCGAGCGAAGCATGGGGAGGCGATCCATGGCGGTCGTGCTCGCCGACGCCGCTCAGGCGTCGTCCGACGCTCCGTCGGATCCGGTTGCCTCGCCGTGCTCGGCCACGCTGGCCTCGGCATACGCCTTGGCGTCGCTGTCGCTCATGCCCACCGCGACCAGCAGCTCCGGCGTCTGCTCGAAGACCCGCGACTCCTGCAGGTGTCCGACCAGCAGCAGATAGGTCCCCACGTGATGGGCCGGGTACTTGCCCAGCAACATCGTGGCGCCCTCCCGAAGCTTCTGCGGGGTGTTGGTCTCGCAGAAGTCTTCGTCCGTCTCGCCCTGGCGATGCTCGACCCCGAGGAAGTCGAGGAACTCCACCAGCAGCTCGCGGTGGTGCTTCATCAACCACTCGATGAGCAAGGCCAGCGCGAGCTGCCCGTTGCCTCCCTCGAACTCGGAATCGAAGCGCTTGCGCCACACCTTGAGCCGAGATGCCTTGGTGTACGCAGTCTTCGGCACGGAGGTACTGGACCCGCCGGCCTTGAGCACGGCGCGGACCTCCTTGCCGGAAAGCTCGTTGTAGTAGGCGTCGATGTGGTCGCGCCCCAGTTGCTGGCAGATCTCGATCGGCGTCACGTCCGGTTCCTGGCGGTGGTGAAGCGGGGACAGTAGCCCGGAAGCCGGCGGGGGAAAACCCGGACCGCACCAAGTGGCGAA
>JAHZJA010000025.1 GCA_022601155.1 Deltaproteobacteria bacterium
ATCCAGGCGCTGGTCACCTCCACCCCCAGCTCCACGGGGTCGACGGCCGATATCGACATGCAGTTCCTGAGCCTCGACGCGGGCAGCAACACCTCCCCGCGTCAGCCGGTGGGGCCCGTCTACTCCTATACCGATGTCGCACTCGACGCGGGAGGAGGCTTCGTGCTCGACGCAGGGCAGATCACCATCGTCGCCGCCGCAAACCCGATCAACGGGCTCGACATCAACACCACGTTGGTCCTCGACGCCCGCCCCGATGGCGCACCGCTGTGCGGAGACGTCACGGGAAGCGTCACCATGCCGGTCATCGCCGAGTTTGCGGGCTCGACCCACGGCATGACCAGCGTGCCTGGCCTCGACCAGCTCCCGGTCGACGTCACCGCTTCTTGCCCCTGAACCCCGCCGTAGATCTTCCATCTTGGTCGCGAGGCCGCTATGCACGCGGGCATGACTGAGACGTTCGCGTCGTTGGGCATCGCCGTCCCCGAGATCCTGTTGCCGCGCGCCGGAGTCGACCTCGCCCGATGGGCGGTCGTCGCCTGCGATCAGTACACCTCGGAGCCGGAGTACTGGGAGCGCGCAGGGCAGCTGGTCGGTGACCACCCGTCGACGCTGCGCCTCATCTACCCGGAGGTGTTCCTCGCCGAGGCCAATCCCGACGAGAGGATCACGGCGATCCGCAACACCATGCAGGAATACATCGACCAGGGGGTGCTGGCCCCTCGTCGCGGCTTCGTGTTCGTCGAGCGGCAGATCGGTGACGAGGTCCGGCGCGGGCTGATGGTCGCCCTCGACCTCGAGGCCTACGACTTCAACAAGGGCAGCGTGTCACTGGTGCGCGCGACCGAGGGCACGGTGCTCGATCGTCTCCCGCCGCGGATCCGCATTCGCGAGGGGGCGCCGATCGAGCTCCCGCACATCATGGTGCTCATCGATGACCCCAGTCACGAGGTCATCGCTCCACTGGCCGAAGCCACGAGCACCATGGAGACACTGTACGATTTCGATCTCATGCTCGACGGCGGCCACATCAAGGGCTACGCGGTCGGGCCCGAGCAAGAAGCCGCCATCGCGTCGAGCCTCGCCGCGCTCGCCGATCCCGAGTCCTTCGCCGCGCGCTACGAGCTCGAGCCGGGCAGCCCCGTGCTGCTGTACGCGATGGGAGATGGCAACCACTCGCTCGCCACCGCCAAGGCGATCTGGGACGCCGCCAAGAAGGACTCGACCGATCCCGCGAGCCTCGACGGTGACCCGCGCCGCTACGCACTGGTAGAGCTGGTCAATCTCCACGACGCGTCGCTGGTGTTCGAGCCCATCCATCGCGTGTTGTTCGATGTCGCCGAGGGCGTCGACATCACCGGACGACTCCAGGCTCACTTCGGCGATCGCATCACGCTCGAGCCGGCCGAGACCTTCGAGGCCATGGCCGCCGCCGTCGACCAGTCCACCGACCACGAGCATCGTTGGGGCGTCGTGACGGAGGCCGGTCATGCCGTCGCGACCCTGACCGCCCCCACCTCCAACCTCCCGGTGGGCTCGCTCGAGGCGTTCATCGAGACCGTGCTCGCGCAGGGCGGAGCCCGCGAGGTCGACTACGTGCACGGCGCACAGACGGTGTCCACGCTCGGCGGCGCAGCCGGCAACGCTGGTTTTCTGCTGCCCAGCATGCTCGACAAGCACGCCTTGTTCCGCACCGTAGTCGTCGATGGCGCCCTGCCCCGCAAGACCTTCTCCATGGGCGAGGCCGACGAAAAACGCTTCTACCTGGAGTCCCGCGCGCTATGACGGCCACCACCGCGCTCGCGCTGTCGCTGCGCCCGATGACCGAGGCCGACCTCGAACGGAAGGTCAAGTGGGCCAACGACGAGGTCGTCAACCAGCACATCGGATTCACCGACCGGGTCGATCTACCCGGCACCCGGCGGTGGTTTGCCGGGCAGCAGGCCAACCCCGACATCATCTTGTTCACGCTGGTGGCCGACGAGCAGGCCATCGGCTACGCGAAGTTCCTGCGCGACCCCAACGGTAATCAAGGCGAGTACCAGGGCGCCGCAATCGGCGAGCACCAGTACTGGGGGCGCGGTCTCGGCAAACAGATGGTGACGCAGCTGCTACGCCACGCGTTCGAGGTGGAGGGCTGGGACCGACTGTGGGGACACTTCCCCGCGTGGAATGCCCGCTCCATCGGGCTTCACCAGGCCATGGGCTTCCAGATCGTGGGCAAGGCCGACCACAAGCGGCGGCACCCCGGCGACGGCAAGGAGTACGAGGTGCTCGTTCTCGCGTTCGAGCGCGCCAACTACTCGGGCGTCACGCCGTAGCGACCGCGGCGCCCGAAGCACCCGTCCCGGGACACAGTCCCCGGTCGCACCCAGGACTACCCCGGCACCGACTCGACGCCCGCGCGACGGCGGTGCTAGGCTGACCTCACGCTCTTCGAGCAGGCTTCGTCGTGAGCAGTTCTGGCGCCTTTACGATCCCGACGTGGGGGGCCATCCGCCTCGACGATCTGCGGTTCGACGTCGACGGACTGACCGCCGATCTGGCGCGGTTCGACGAGGACGACTGGGGCGACCGCAGCTACGGCGACTCCTGGGACGAGGTCCAGCTGATCGCCGACGGGCAACATCCCAAGCTGGCGCAGTGCCCGGCGGTTGCGCAGGTGCTCGCGGCCTTCCCCGGGCAAGCCATCGACATGCTGTGGTCCCGCATCAAGCCGGGCGCCGCGGTTGGACTCCACCGCGACATCTCCGGGGGCGCGG
>JAHZJA010000236.1 GCA_022601155.1 Deltaproteobacteria bacterium
GTGGCCACACCGCGGGGCCGAAGGGCTTGGGGGTGCCGTCGTGCTCGAACACCACCAGCTGTGATCCCTGGGCGCTGGTGGTGACAGCGACGATCTCCACCCTGCCGTCGTTGTCGATGTCGCCCAACGCTGGGGTCGCGCCCAGCTGGACCTGGGCGTTGATCATGAAGTGCACGGTCCCCGTCTCTCCGTCGAGCACGACGATCGTGCCGGGACCGGTCTCACCGCCCGCCCCGATGACGGTGACCACGTCGGGGATGTCGCACAGATCGATGTTCCCGTCGCCATTGTCGTCGGTGAGGTTGGCGACCAGCGGGGTCGTCAGGCACTGTGTCAGCCCACCGACCCCGGGGAACGACCACTGCACATCGGGCTCGAAGCTGTCGGGCGGCGCGGTCTCGTCGCACGGACCCACGGCGTCGAGCTCGTTGTCGCTGACGGTGCACACGGGGGGCAGTCGCGGCGGGAGGTCACCGAAACGCCCGACATCGAAGATCTGGTTGCCGGTCGCGGGGCCATCGTCGGCCGTCGTGGAGTCCAGGCCTGCCGTGCTGGTGGCGTCACCGCTGTCGGTGGGGCCGACGCTCGTCCCCGAGGTGGGCTGGGTGCCCGTGGTGGTGGGGCCGTCGAGACCGGCCGTGGTCGTCGTGTCGGCCGCACCGGGGTCGGGACAGGCCACGAGCAACATCGTCAGGGCCAAGCCGATCGGTACAACCGCTACGCATCGCATCCATCGAGCCTACCATCCGGTGCCGTCACGAACCTCGTCGCTCGGCTGGGGGGGCAGCCACGGCGGGGCCGAGCTTCACGACCCGGGCGCAGTCAGGGACCACTGAGCAGGACCTCGATCCGGTGTGGCGTGGTGCGGTCTGCCGCCCCCTGTCTCGCGCCAGCGCTCGACGGTCACCGCTGGCACAACGCCGAGGGCTCGGCGAGACCGTCGAGCATGCAGGCGAAGCGCTCAGCCGGCGTGGCCAGGCGCAGGCAGCCGTCGAAGTACTTCGATGCCGCGAGGTTCACCACGCTGGCACTGGACGCCTTGGCGGCGATGGGGTTTGCCGTGCACGCGATGACGACTGCGATGCCGTCGTCGAGGATGATGATCCGTGTCTCGTCGGATCCGCACCCCTCGAGCCCGCAGATCGAGTTGTCGGCCTCGATCGAAACCGTGCCCGGGGTTCGATCGCGCAACGGTTGCAGGGCGCAGTCCAGGGCCAGCTCGTCGTACGCAAGATCACCCCGGCAGGCGTATATATCGGGGTTGGCCCGCGCGCACTGGACGGTGACGACGTCGCACAGCGGCGCTCCCTGGCACTCGACCCCGGCGATGTCCGAGCAGGAAGAGCCATCGTCCTGCGGCTGGACGCACGCGCAACCGGGCGGGGGGCCGCTGCCGTCGGTGTCGCCCGTGTCGTCGACGGCACCGGTGCTCTCGTCCGCGCTGGAGGTGGCCGTCACAGACTCTCCCGTGGCCCCTGGCGCATCGGTGCTGGTGGAGCCACCGCCCGCGCCGTCGGGCGTGTCATCGGGTGTCGCGGAAGGCCCGCAGGCGATCATGGCGGCGTGCAGCAGGCTGCCCCTCCATCCCAGGCGACACGGGGATGCCGCGGGGGCTCAGCGAAGACGGGAACACCTGACCGGCCGGGCCGCGGACGTGCGCTAGGGGCAGCCGTCGCGCTGCAATTACGGCACCGCGACACCTTGGATGCTGGTCAAACGTCGGTCGATGTCGCAACAATGGGGACCCTTGGTCTCCGGAGGATGCTTGCCATGAATTCACTTCGCTCTACTTCGTTGCTTCGCTCGCCCTGGTGCATCGGTGCCCTCGCAACGCTGGCCGTGTTCGCCCTGCCCGAGCGCACCGCTGAGGCGATTCCAGGCTACGTGCGTTCCACCGTCTCTGCGCCCTGGGGTTCGACGAGCAACGAGCAGTCGATGGACCAGGTGTTCGGCGCGGGGGGGTGGGACGATCTGCGCTACGAGACGGTCGATCCAGCGGTGCTGCTGTCGCCGCTGTACACGTTCTTGTACATGGAGGGCAGCGACTCCAACGCGCTGGAGCTCGAGGCCTTCTTGCTGGCCAACCAGGCCGCGTTGGAAGCGTGGGTCAACGCTGGTGGCACGCTGTTTCTCAACGCAGCCCCCAATGAGGGCGGCAACCAGATGTGGGGCTTTGGCGGGATCGTGCTCACGTACCCGAACAATGCGGGGACGGGCAGCGCCGTCGACCCGACGCACCCGATCTGGAACGAGCCGTTCTTGCCCACGTCCCCGGCGAATTTCACGGGCAACTCCTACGCCCACGCCTCGGTGAGCGGTCCCGGGCTCATCCCGCACATCATGAGCGCGGCGGGGGGTGACCCCAACCTGGCCGAGCTCGACTTCGGCTCCGGCCGCGTCATGTTCGGTGGCCTCACCACGGCGAACTTCTGGACGCCGATGGCCGAGTCGATCAACATGCGTTCCAACGTCATCGCGTACCTGTCGGCGGGTGACACCGACGGAGACGGGCTGAGCGACTTCGCCGACAACTGCCCGGGGGTGGCCAACCCGCTCCAGGAAGACATGGACATGGATGGCGTGGGCGATGCCTGCGATCTGTGCGGCGACGACCCCGGCAACGACCTCGATGGCGACGGCATCTGCCTGGCGGACGACATCTGTCCCAACGCCGCCGATCCGATGCAGCTCGACA
>JAHZJA010000237.1 GCA_022601155.1 Deltaproteobacteria bacterium
CACCCGGGCACGGGGGTGTCCTTGGGGGTCTCGTTGACGCGGCCCTCGGTCACGCGATCGAGGAGCTCTTCGCGGGACTCGTCGGGGAACGGCAGGTAGCCGTACAACGCCTCGAACAACGCCACGCCAAAGCTGAACTGATCGGTCTCGGGACCAACCTCCAGGCCCAAGAATTGCTCGGGCGCCATATAGGCCGGCGTCCCCACGGTGCGCCCGACCTGGGTGAGCTTGGTGTCTTGCGTGGACCCGATGACATCCATCAGGTTGGGCTCGGGTCCCATGTCGACCGCGGCCTCGGGCGCCGGCGAGTCGTCGCTGCGCTCGAGCTCGTGGTCGTTGCTCTTGGCCAGCCCGAAGTCGACGACCAGCACCCGGCCGTCCTTGCCGATGAGCACGTTGGCGGGCTTGAAGTCACGGTGGGTGATGCCGGCGTGATGGGCTGCCGCCAGGCCTCGTGCCGCATCGACGAATACCTCCACCACGTCACGCCAGTGGCGTTCGCCACGGACCATCCACTGGTCCAGTGATGAACCGTCGACGTACTCCATGGCCATGTAGATCTGGCCTTCGTAGGTATCGACGTCGTGAACGGTGACGATGTTGGGGTGGGTCAGCTTGGCGAGCGCCTGCGCCTCACGGATGAGACGCGCCTGACCCGTGGACAACCGATGGTCGCCCTCCGACTTCTTGCGCAGCAGCTTGAGCGCGACCTTGCGGTCGAGCTTGGGATCGTAGGCGGTGCACACCACCCCCATGCCGCCCACGCCGAGCAGGTCGAGCACGGTGTAGCGACCGATCTTGGTGGGCGTGGGGCGACGGAGGCTCGGATGGGACTCGGCCGAGCCGGGATAGTCGACCGTTGGTCGGTCGACCTGATATCGCGCCAAACGCACGATCTCGCCGCTCGATCGCCGACTTCCCACGCCACCGTCAGTATCCCGGAATTCCCCTACGATCGTCGAGCACCAAAGCGCCACGGTTGTGGCCCGACGGTGGCAGTGGCCAAGGTGAACCGCTCGTCAAAAGCCCACGCGCCGCATCACGAACCGCGGCACCCATCGAATCACGAGCATGATGAGGCCCCAGATCCGCGGCGCATAGGTGATGGGCCGGCTGCGGTCGATGGCCGCCAACGCTCGCAGCGCAACGGGTTCGGCATCGCTCGCGAACGGTGGCTCGGGCAGCCCGGCGGTCATCGAAGTGCGGACGAAGCCGGGCTTGATGCAGACCGTGCGCAGCCCGCGACCATGCTCACGGTGGTCCAGCCCCTCGAGATAGGCGGACAGACCCGCTTTGCTCGCCCCGTAAAGGACCACCGGTTTGCGCCCCCGGTCGCCCGCGACCGACGAAAACACGCACAACACCCCGCCACCGTCCTCCAACAGCCGGGTCTTGGCGTGCTCGCAAAACACCACCGTGTGCGCGAAGTTGACGGTCAGCATCCGGGTCAACAGCGCGCGATCGGCCTCCAGCGCGTCCTGGGTGGCGAACATCCCCGCGGTCACGATGACCGCGTCCAGTCCTCCCAGAGCCTCGTGTGCGGCGGCCAGGGCGGGCTCGAAGGTCGCCGGGTCCTCGAGATCGCACGTGGCCGTGCCGACGGTGGCTTCGTTGTTCCCGCGCACCTGCAGGTCGGCGGCGCTGTCGGCCAGGTCGGACGCGCTGCGGCCGAGCAAGAACACCGTGTCTCCGCGGGCCACCATCGCGCGCGCGAGTGCGCGTCCAATGCCCTTGGTCGCGCCCAGCAGTACGGCCTTCATGGCCGGCGAGCATACGTCAATCGACGCGGTGCCCGGGGCTTGCCCGCACGCTGACCTCGTGGCGTCAACGCCCGGGACTCACCACGGGCACAGATGGCCGGAGCGAAGCTCAGCGCGGGGTCTGGCGCAGCATCGAGGCGGGAGAGCCAGGCGGCACCTCGCCCACCACATGCACGGTCCGTGTGGGGAAGGCGATCTGCAGGTCGAGCTCGGCCAGGGCCTCCATCACCGCGAGCAGGAAATCCTGACGGATCTCCATGTACTCGGCCCAGTTGGTGGTGACGGTGAAGAAGTAGCAAAAGATGTTGAGGCTCGACTCGCCCAGCTCGTGAAAGTTGACGAGGTAAAAGTCGTGGTGGAAGCGATCGTCGTTGCCGATGATCGTGCGGATGGCTTCCACCGCCTTGCGCATCTGCTCGGCCGAGGCGTCGTAGCTGACGCCCACGTCGAGCTTGATCCGGCGCTTTTGCATCCGCGACCAGTTTTGGATCGCGGTGACCGTCATCTGCGAGTTGGGCACGGTGATGAGGCTGTTGGCGAAGGTCCGGATCCGTGTGGTCCGGATGTCGACCTCCTCCACGGTGCCCTCGACCGAGCCGATCTCGACCCAGTCTCCGATCTGGAACGGCCGGTCGACGAAGATCACGATCGAGCCGAAGAAGTTGGCGATCGTGTCCTTGGACGCGAAGGCCAGGGCCGCGCCACCGATGCCCAGACCGGCCAGCAGCGAGCCCACCGGGTAGCCGAGGTTTTGCATGATCATCACCGCGGCGACGATGACCAGCGCGACCTTGGCCGTCTTGCGGACGATGGGGACCAGCTGGTCATCGAAGGTATCGGCGGTGCCACGCGCCCGCCGGGCCCACAGCCCCGTGGCCTCCCCGATGACGCGCACGCCCAGCCAGGTGGCCAGAGCGATGGTTGCCGCCTGGTACAGGTCGTCCACCAAGGTGGGGAAGTCCGCCACCTCCCAGCGCGACAGCGGCAGCATCTTGAGCGCGGCCCAGAGACCACCCAGCCGCAGCGCCCACACCGTTGGGGACGAGCTGGCCTGAACCGCCGCATAGCGAAGGGTCCCCTTGCTCAGCGCCCGCAGGGCTCGCGCGAACAGCCGCCGCGCGATGCGTCCCGCGAACCATCCAACCGTGATCGCAACGGTGACCTGAATCAGATCGAGCACCGTGATGGGGCCCAGCGAAAAGGCGAGGGCCTCGTTGACCGCGTCCATGGTCGCGGACGATAGCGCTCCGCTCACGACACAGCGAGCCGGGAGACTCGGGCGCGCCGCCCCGATCCGCGCCAGTGGCGCCAGATGCCGATATCCGACGCCCGGCGCAGGGGATCACGGCCGGACGCGCATGTGAGGCGCGGGCGTCTGTCTGCGGTCTGCGGGTATCCGGAGGTCAACGGTTGCATGCAGCCTGCCGGGCAGTCGAGCATTGCTCCCGATGAGTGAGCGCCCACGCGTGCTGGTCGTCAGCGGTTCGGCTCGGCCCGATGGCCAGGCCCGGGCCGTAGTGGAGCACGTGCAGGCCACCCTGCACGACCTTCCCGTCGACGTCCGGTTGCATGATCTGTCGACGCTGCGGCTGCCGCTGATGGAGCAGGACCACCCGGATCACGGGGCCCTGCCCAACGTGCAGCGCGTGCGTGAAGACGCGGCGTGGGCTCAGGGCTTCGTGCTCGTCACGCCCGAGTACCACGGCTCGATGAGCGGCACGATCAAGAACTGGTTCGACTTTCTGTACACCCAGCTCGCGGGCAAGTTCGCGGGGGTGGTTGCGGTGACCGGTGGTGGTGGTGGCGACATGTCACTGACCGCAGTGCGCAACTGCTTCAACTGGTGCCACGGCTTCACCTTGCCGTACCACGCCGCGGCCCGCCCCGCAGACTTCGACCAGGGCACGCTGGCGGGCGCGGCCGTGCGCGACCGGATCGCCCGCATCGTGCACGACGTGTGTCGCTACGCGCCGATCCTCGACGATGCGTTTCAGACCGCCCGCGCCATGGGCCCCGGACTGGCGACCGGGGTGGCGGGCCTGCACCAAGACGATTGAGCCGCGCCGCCCCGCCGACGGTGCGAAGGCTCAGGGAAAGCTCATCAGCACGCTGACCGCGTTGACCCCCGATGAGGCCACCACCAGGTCGGGTGCCCCGTCGTCATCGAGATGGCCGACTTCGACCGACAGCGGATTGGGCGGCAAGATGTACGTTCCTCGCTGATCGTAGACCCCATCGCTGACCTTCTCGAACACCACGACATCCGCGCTGCCGCGGCGGACCGCAATGAGCTCGGGGACCCCGTCGGCTGTCAGGTCGGCCAAGCTGACCGCATAGGGCTCGAGCCCCACCACGTAGGTCTCCAGGTCTCTCCAGCCGCCCATGCCATCGGCGTGCAGCAGGCCCAGCCGGTCGTCGTCGAAGTTGGCGGTGACCAAGTCGACGATGCCGTCCCCGTCCATGTCGGCGGCCGCGATGCCGCGCGGGCCTCCGCCGACCACCAGACGTTCCTCCGCCCCCAGCTGCCCGGTCCCGTCGCCCCGCAGCACCGAGACGGTGTCCTCGCCCCGGTTGCAGGTCGCCACGTCGAGCGTTCCGTCGCCGTCGACGTCGGCCACCACCAGGTCGTAGGGCTCGGGGCCCACGGGGTAGACCTCGGCCGGGAGGAAGTCCCCTGCCCCGTCGTTGCGGCGCACGGTGACGTCCTCGGAGAACTCGCCGACGGAGATGAAATCGCCCCAGCCGTCACCGTCGATATCGACGATCGACACCGCCCGCGGACCCGACTCCGCGGCGACGGGCTGCTGGTCGGTGAACCCGCCCTTGCCATCTCCCAGGTAGACCGCCACGTACTCGGTGCCCTGGTTGGCGCCCGCCATGTCGAGGATGCGGTCCTGATCGAAGTATCCCAGCGCGACCCCTCGCGTACCCACGCCCGCGGGGATGGGCACGAAGTCGGCGAAGCCTCCGCGTCCGTCGCCCAGGATCACCGAGTGGGTGTTGTCGAACACGTCGGCGGTCACGATGTCCAGCGCACCATCGCCCTGCAGGTCACCCAGCACCACATCCGAGGGAGCGAGGCCGACGTCGAGCTCGACCGCATCGAGCAGACACAGCTCGCCGATGTCGATCACCCCGTCGTTGCAGGTCAGGGGCATGGGGCCGGTGTCCGGGTCGGGCCCGTCGCTGCTGTCGGGATCATCGACCGCCGTGCTGGTCCCCGGGCCCGTGCTCACAGCGGGGCCCGACGAACCGCTGCTGCTGGCGTCCGTGGTGGGCATGGCGGCGCCCGTGTCGTCTCCACAGCCGGGAGCTAGGCCTCCGGCAAACGTCAATCCAAGGGCGATCCGCCCGAAGGTCCTCATCGATCGCATGCTACCCCGGGGCGCAACGCGCTGCGCGCGTCACCCTGCCGCGCCCCGGGTGGAGTGCCGTCGCGGCCTGCGGGAGGCCTCGCACACCACCCCCTGCCCGCGGTCATCCGGGCAGGGTCGGCGTCATGTCGAGATGGTCGACCAAGAACCCCCACAGGTCGGTCCACTCCTCGATGCGCTTGGCGGTGGGCTTGCCCGCGCCGTGCCCCGACTTGGTGTCGATCCGGATCATGACCGGATCTGGCCCCCGATGGGCATGCTGCAGCGCGGCCGCGAACTTGTAGCTGTGCCCGGGAACCACCCTGTCGTCGTGGTCGGCGGTGTAGACCAACGTTGCCGGGTAGGCCGTCCCCTGCTCGAGGTTGTGATACGGCGAGTAGGCCCGCAGGGCGGTGAACTGGGCTGGGTCTTGCGGCGAGCCGTAGTCCGATTCCCACGCCCAGCCGATGGTGAACTTGTTGAACCGCAACATGTCCATCACGCCCACCCCGGGCAGCGCAGCGCCGAACAGGTCGGGGCGCTGGGCAATGACCGCCCCCACGAGCAGTCCGCCGTTGCTGCGGCCACCGATCGCCAGCTTGGGCGTGGAGGTGTAGCCCTCGGCGATGAGCCACTGCGCGGCGGCGATGAAGTCGTCGAACACGTTTTGCTTGTCCAGCTTGGTGCCCGCGGCGTGCCACTGCTCGCCGTACTCACCCCCGCCGCGGAGGTTGGCCACCGCCAAGATGCCGCCCATCTCCATCCACACCAGGTCCGGTACCGAGAACCGCGGCGTGATGGCGATGTTGAACCCGCCGTAGCCGTACAGATAGGTCGGGGTCTGCGGCGACCGGGCCAGACCCTTGCGGTGGCTGATGAACATCGGGACCTTGGTCCCGTCGGCGCTGCGGTACACGACCTGCTCGGTGACGAACTCGTCGGGAGAGAAGTCGACCTTGGGCGCGCGGAACACCTCGCTGCGGCCGCTGCTGAGCGAATAGCGATAGATGGTGCCCGGCGTGGCGTAGCCCGAGAACTGGAAGAACGTCTCGTCGTCGTCGCGGTCGCCCGAAAAGCCCGAGACGGTGCCCAGGCCCGGCAGCTCCAGCGCCCGGGGGTTGTTGCCTCGGAGGTCGCGCAGCTCCACCCGGGAGTGGGCATCTTCGAGGTAAGACAGCACGAGTGCATCCCCCACCCGCGCGACGCCGCGCAGCGTGTCGGGGCTCTGACCGACCAGCTCGCGCAGGTTCTTGGCCGGCGGCTTGCGGATGTCCACCGCCACCACCCGCCCCCGGGGCGCGTCGAGATCCGTCCGCAGGTACAGCTGCGAGCCGTCGCTGTCGATGAACGAGTAGCCGGCCGAGAAGTCCGGTCTCACCTCGATCGTCTTGGCCTTGTCCTTGGCCCCGCGCCCGATCCGTTGCACGAACACACAGTTGCGGCGATCGGTCCCGATCCGCACCGTGATCACCAGCAGCTTGCCGTCGTCGGTGACGGTGGGCGAGTAGCCCCACTCGGGATGGTCGTCGCGCCAGTAGACGAGCGCGTCGCTGGCCTGCGGCGTCCCGAGGCGGTGGTAGTAGAGCTTCTGGCCGCGATTGAGGTCTTCGAGCTCGTCGCCGGCCGTGGGCGCGTCGTAGCGTGCGTAGTAGAAGCCGGCCCCATCGCGGGTCCAGGCGGGGCTGGAGAACTTGATCCAGTCGAGCTTGTCGTCGGTGTCGGCGCCCGTGGCCACGTTGCGGACCCGCCAGGTCTGCCAGTCCGATCCGGACGCCGAGACGCCGTAGGCCATCCACTCCCCGTCGTGGGAAAACGCGGTCCCGGCCAGCGCCACCGTGCCATCGGCCGACAGGGTGTTGGGATCGAGCAGCGTCCGTGGCTCGGCGTCGAGCTTGTCGAGGGAGTACAGCACCGACTGGTTTTGGAGGCCGTCGTTGCGGCTGACGACGTAGCGCTTGCCATGCCGGGCGGGCACGCCCCAGCGCTCATAGTCCCACAGCGCGGTGAGTCGCTTCCGAATGGCGTCGCGCTCCTCGATCGTGCCCAGGTGGGCAAACGTCACCGCGTTCTCGGCCTCGACCCACGCCCGCGTCGCGTCGCTGTCGAGATCCTCGAGCCAGCGGTACGGGTCCTCCACCTTCACGCCGTTGTAGTCGTCGACCACATCGCCGCGCGCGGCATCGGGGTACTGCCAGGCCACGGCCTCCTGCGTGTCGGTGTCGGTCGCGCTGGGACCGGGTGCACCGTGGCCGACGTCGGGGGGAATCGGGGCCGGCTCCCCCTTGGGACCACACGCCAGCCCCAGCCCCATTGCCACCACCGTCGTCCGCAGGATCAAGCGTCGTGCCTTGGTCATCGTCGCCGATCGTTGTAGCCCCCGGCCGCAGGCGGCCACAAGCGGTGCGATCAGGTGTTTTCAACCCAGTGCGTCCAGTGCCCCGGGGGCCAGCACCACATCCTCGCGGGGCACGGCGGCCAGGTCGAAGTCGGCGACCAACGCGGCGGCCTCGACCCTTTGCACCCCGGCGGGGACCAGTCCCGCGGAGTTCGCGAGCCAGGCCACCACTCGCCGCGGGTCCGCCCCCGCCTCGCGCAGCCGGGTGATGTCCGGGGCCCCGTGTCGCTTGCCGAGCTTCGCACCATCGGGGCCCAACACCAGCGGCACGTGAGCGTACTGCGGCGTCGGCAGCCCGAGCGTGCGTTGGAGGAGCACCTGTCGCGCCGTGCTCGCAACGAGGTCTGCGCCGCGCAGCACGTGCGTCACCCCCATCGCCGCATCGTCGACCACCACCGCCAGCTGGTAGGCCCATGCTTGATCCGTCCGGCGCAGCACGAAATCCCCCACGTCCTTCACGACGTCCTCGCGCAGCCGTCCGGCTACGAGATCGTCGACCTCGACGACCCCGGGGGGAACCTTCCAGCGCACCGCGGCGGGACGATCGGGGTGACTGACCGCGGCGCGACAGGTCCCCGGGTAGACAGGTTCGCGGCCATGCGGAGCCAGCGTCGCCTCTCGCAGCTCTCGGCGGGTGCACGTGCACTCGAACGTCTCCAGATCGGCCAGCGCCGCCGCATACCGCTGCCCCCGTTCGGACTGACGGTACGGGGCCTGGGGGCCGCCCATGCGCGGGCCCTCGTCCCACGGCAAGCCCAACCACAACAGGTCATCGAGCTGGTCGCGCTCGTAGACGGGCCGCGATCGATCGGGATCGAGGTCCTCGACGCGCATCACATAGCGACCCCCCTGCGCGCGGGCCCACAGCCACGCCAGCAGCGCCGTGCGAGCGTTGCCCAGGTGGAGCCGCCCGCTGGGCGTGGGGGCGTAGCGTCCGCACGAGATCACCATGCCCATGGCACCGCACCCGTCGCGTCCGTGCAAACCACGCGAAGACACGGCTGCGCGGGCAAGCTCACCCGTCTGCGTCGTTCAAACACCATGAAGCTGTGCGGTCGATCACTCATGCCCCATGGCGCTTGCTCGATGGGTGCGCCAAAGTCCGAGCGCATCGTGGC
>JAHZJA010000238.1 GCA_022601155.1 Deltaproteobacteria bacterium
GGCGACGGCGTGTGCGACCCGCTGGCGGGGGAGAGCTGTGCGACCTGCGGTATCGACTGTGGACCGTGTCCCTCGTGTGGCGACGGGGTGTGCAATCCGGTACAGGGCGAGAACAGTGTGACGTGCGAGGCGGACTGCGGTCTGTGCATGGTGTGCGGCGACGGGGTGTGCAGCGCCGCGGCAGGCGAAAACTGTGCCACCTGCGTGCTCGACTGCGGCGCATGCATGCCGTGCGGCGACGGGGTGTGCAACGCGGCGGCAGGAGAGACGTGTGCGACGTGCCAGGCCGACTGCGGGGCGTGCATGCCGTGTGGCGACGGGGTGTGCAACGCGGCGGCAGGAGAGACGTGTGCGACGTGCCAGGCCGACTGCGGGGCGTGCCCGGCGTGCGGCGACGGAGTGTGTGGTGCGGGCGAGCTGTGCACGACGTGCCCGGCAGACTGCGGAGCGTGTCCCTCGTGCGGCGACGGGATGTGTGATCTCGGCGCGGGCGAGAGCTGTGCCGCCTGTCCGCAAGACTGTGGCCCGTGTGACACGTGTGGCGATGGCATGTGCAACGGCGTCGCAGGCGAGAACTGCGACGCCTGCCCGGCGGACTGCGGGGTGTGTACCGGCTGTGGCGATGGGTTCTGTGACCCGGGTCTCGGCGAGTCGTGCGTGACGTGTGCGGATGACTGCGGCCCGTGCCAGTCGTGCGGCAACGGTCTGTGCGAGCCCGGGCTCGGCGAGTCGTGCGTGACGTGTGGGGCCGACTGTGGGGTCTGCAACAACTGCGGGGATGGGATCTGCAGTGCCGCCGACGGAGAGTCGTGCGCCACGTGCCCGGCCGATTGTGCGTGCGCCAGCTGTGGCGACGGGGCCTGCAATCTGGGCGAGACCCAGTTCGACTGTCCGATCGATTGCGCCTGTGCCTCGGGCTGCGGGGGCTTCGCCGACGGCGGTTGTTTCTGCGATGAGGCTTGCGTCGCCTTCGGGGACTGTTGCTTCGACGCCTGCGCGGAGTGTGGTTTCTGCGCACCCTGAGTCGGGCCGCCGCGTTCGTGCGTACGTCGGCGTCGCTGGCCCCCATCGTGGGCGGGAGCGCGGAAATGGCGCGCATGTTCGAGATTTATTGATCACCTCAGCCCGTCTCGCGGCTCCTTTGGGGGACAGTGTCCGCACGCTCCATGGGTCTGCCGTTGCTCGCACACGATTCCGTCGTGGAATCGGACTGGGCCACGCTCGTCGGGCGGGCGGCACAGGGCGACCGGGTCGCGCTGCGGACGGTGCTGCGAGCGATCGCTCCCGCGATGTTGGAGGCAGCGCGGCGGATCTTGGGGCCCGATGCCGCCGAGCTCGACGATGTCGTCCAAGACTCGCTGGTCGCGGTGACCTCCGCGTTGTCGCGGCTCCACGAGCCCCAGGCCCTGCGAGGGTTTGCCACCACCACCGCGATGCGTCGCGCCCTGCGTGCCCGCGACCGGTGGCGCCGGACGGGCGGTGACCAGCCGGTACCCGATGTGGTGGGCCGCGACGATCCTTCGGCCGTGGTGGCGGCCAAGCAACGGGCCGAGCTGTTGCTCGACCTGCTGCACGAGCTGCCCGAGCGTCAACGCGATGCGCTCGCTCTGCGCTACTGCCTGGGCCACACGCTGGAGGAAGTGGCGACCATGACCCAGACTCCGGTCAACACCGTGCGCAGTCGAATCCGCCTGGGGCGTCAGGCATTGCGTACCAAGCTCGACAAGCGGTCTTCGCTCCGGGCGGAGCTGACCGGGCCGACGGATCCAACCGGTGGAGGTGCACGATGAACGGTCTGTCGGAGCTCGACGATCTACTCGACGCGGAGCACTGGGCCGAGCGTGGGCAGCCGCAGCGGGGAGACGAGGCGCGGCTCGACGCAATGGTGGACACTGCACTGGGGCTGGTCCCTCCGCCTGGAGGCGGAGGGGCGGCGGCCAACGGGGCCGCAGCAAGCCGGAGTATGGCCATGGTGGCCGCAACCATCGTCGTGGTTGCGGCCGTGGCGGCTTGGATGGCCTGGCCTCGTGCCGACGATGCGGTCGTCGAAGCCCCGGTCGCCCGCGCGGCGACGGAATCGGTGCGTACGCCCCTGGAGCCTCCCATCGCCCCGCCGTCCTCATCGCGCAGTCCAGTGGGTGCGCCCGTCGCTGCCTCCGCCGCCGTGCCGACGCCCGATGAGCAACCGGTGGCCGACCTCCCGCCCACGCAGGCCGAGCCCGCGGCACCGGTCGCGCGCCTCGACGCTGCGACGCTGCTGCGTCTGGCCGGAGAAGCACGCGATGCGGGGCGGATTCGTACGGCGTCGCGACTGTACGCTCGGTTGTTCCGGGAGCATCCGCGAAGCCGGGAAGCCACTACGGGTCGGGTCTCGGCGGGCCGCCTGGAGCTCGACGCTCGTGGTCGAGCCGCGGCCGCGTTGCTCCACTTCGATCGATACCTTCGCGACGAGCCCGACGGTATACTGGCCGAAGAGGCCATGCTGGGCCGAGCCCTTGCCCGGGGACGGCAGGGCCGGACCGCGGCAGAACTCCAGGCGTGGACCGACCTACTCGACCGTTTTCCCGCTTCATTGCACGCTTCGCGGGCACGGGCGCGGGTCGACGCCATCGCGTCTGGGGGGCCCTAGCGCTGGTCGGGATGGTGGTGCCGGGGTCGACGGTCACCGCTACGCCCCCAGGGCCGTCCGCGGTGGATCCCAGCCCGCGCGTGCGGGTGCTGGTGACGATCGCAGGACCGGTGGCATCGCGGGACGGCATTGGGACTCGGCTGCAGGCGAGGCTGTCTGCGCTGCCGGTCGAGCTCGAAGTCGTCGAGTCCGAGCGGCTCGACATCGGCGAGGTCGTGTGGCCAAAGGCGCCTGCAGCCGCCCGTGCCCGGGTCTGGGTGGATCTCGGCGATTCGCGTGGCGCCACGCTGTACGTCACCGATGAGGCGAGCGGTCGCGTCATGCTGCGCGCGGTGCCTGGCTCGGACATGCGTGACGAGGTCACCCGCGAGGCTCTGGCGCAGATCGTGTTCGCGAGTGTCGAGGCCATCCTCGCGGGGGCGACGGTGGGGCTCACCCGCGAAGACGTCTCCGAGCAGCTCGGGATCGCGACGCCACCGCAGGACACTCTTTCCGAGACTCCGGTCGCCCAAACGCCTCGCCCCCCAGCGGACAGGTCGCCACCATCCGAGAACGAGGCGAGTCCGTCGCAGAGTCCGGCCGTCGTGGTGGACACGGCGCTGCCACCCCCGCGGCCCACCCGGGCAGCCTGGTCCGTCTCCATCACGGCCGGCTATCACATGCAGGCCTGGGCCTCCGGGCGGCTGCGCCACGGGCCCCAGGCCTCGGTCACCGCGGCATGGCTGGGGGCCGTCTCCGTCGGGGGCTGGGTCTCGTCGCGGGTGGTCTTGCCCAGCCGGGTGGCGCTGGGAGACCTCTCGTCTCGCGTCGGTGGGGCCACCATGGTCGCCGGACTGTCCGTCGGCGACTTCGTGGCTCCGCGCGTGTCGATCTCCGGGCAGCTGGGTGGTGGGTTCTCCCTGCTTCGGGTCGTGACATCGGCGAGCACGCCTGGCGCCCAGCCCCGTCCCGCGCGAACCCGGGCGCTGCCGACCCTCGCATCGCAGCTGACCACCTCGGTCTGGAGTGCGGTGGGGCGCTACCACGTGGTGGTCTCACCCGCGATCGGTCTCGAGCTCGACCCGGTTCCAGTCCGGCTGCTCGCCGACGATGGTGCCCTGCGCTTTGCCGCATGGGCGGTGCGCCCCTACCTCGGAGTGGGGGTTGGCTTTGGAGCGCGAAAACTTTGATCGCTTCGCCGTGTGCGGTGTGTCGACACGGTGTGAAGGTGAGAACGAAGCGTACATCGGGCTCCACGACGGCAACATCGGTGATGCTGTGCGGAGCGTTGACGACCCTGGGGTGCAACGCGACCTTCGAGGTCGGCGAGTCGGCGCTGTCGGGGGGCGCGGCATCGGGGCCGGGTCCGCAGTCTTCGTCGTCCACCGCCGATGCCGATGGATCCCAGACGACGTCCACGGCCGGGGCCGCCGAGACCACCGCCGCGGCCGATGACGGCTCGGGGCCGCGGCCTCCGATCTTCGACGTCGATCCCGGCGACATTCCACCCGTACCCGTGGCTCCCGAGTTTCCCCAGACCTGCAAGGAAGCGGAAGAAGGGACCACCAGCGTTGGCTGCGAGTTCTATCCCTACGTTCCGCCGACGGTGGGCGTCGTCAGCTACAACGCCGTCGGGTTCATGGTGACCAACGTCTCCTCGGCCCCCGCTGCGGTGCTGCTGTCGGACCGCGACGGCGTCGTCCAGAGCGCGAACATTGCCCCGGGCCAGATCCATACGTTTGCGGTCGAGGCCCCGCACCAGACCAGCCTCGACACGCAGATCGCCGGGAACTCGTACGTGCTCACCAGCAACGAGGTCGTGCAGATGTTCGAGTTCTATCCGCTCGATTTCGGCATCGACGACGACGCGGGGCTGGTGCTGCCCGCGACCGCGCTGGGCACCCGTCATCGGGTGGCGACCTACAACGGAGGCTCGGGCTACCTCGGCGGGCAGCAGTACATCTCGGTCGTCGCGGTCGAAGACCAGACGGAGATCACGGTGACCTTGGGTCCGAGCACGATCGCGACGCTGGCGGGCGGTGGCGTCCCGGCGCTCGACGTCGCGTCGGGCAACGACACCACCGCCGTGGTCCTCGACAGGCTCGAGGTCCTCACGATCGCGGCCAGTGGTTGGGACGGCAGCGACCTCACCGGAACGCTCGTCGACAGCGACCGACCGGTTGCGGTCTACTCGGGGGCGAGCGCGACCTATGTGCCGGCCGTCCCGGGTCCGTGGGATTTTCCTGGTGGGCCCGACACCATTCCACCCGGAATCCACCAGCACCAGGCCGGTGATCTGCTGTTCGATGCGATCCCCCCGACCACGGTGTGGGGGACGCAGTACGCAGGGGTGAAGTTCATGCCGCTCGGCCAGGAGCCAGACGTATGGCGGTTGATGGCCGACACCGACGGTACCGAGATCACGCTCTCCGGCGACGTGACCGACGTGTTCACGCTCGACGCCGGGGAGTTCGTCGACCTGCAGACGCCGGGCAATTTCTGGGCCCACAGCGCCGATGCATTCGCGTTGGTTCACTACATGACCAGCGCGGCCCTGGTCGACCCCGACGTGCTGGAGATGAGACAGGGCAGCTACCCGACCATCGACACCCACGACTGTGGGCTCTTGGAGTGGCCGGGCGATCCCGCCATGACCTGGGCGTACCCGGTCGGCAATTGGCTGCGCCGCTATGTGTTCCCCGTGGGGCAGCAAGGCCCCCGGCAAGCCTCGTGGTGCCATGATCACGTCACCATCGTCGCCCCCGCCGAGCGCTGGGGTGATGTGATGTTCGATGGTCTACCGCTGCCGCCAGGCGAGCCGCTGGGAGACAGCCCGATGGACTTCGTCCGCATCCCCGGGGTCTTGCCCGCGTACGAACTGGTGGCACCAGCCGGGGTCGGCGTGGAGCTGACCGTCTACGGCTATCGCAGCTCCGGCAGCTACGCGTACCCCGGCGGCCTGGGGCTGCAGACGCTCAACCCGGCGGGCTGAGGCGTGTGGTGACCGGGGTCGTGAGCACACGGGCAGTGCTGCGACCGGTGGCCCCTACCAGGTGGCGTGCGCCAGCTCGAGGTCGAACGTCTGTCGCTGGCTGGGCACGTCGCCCTCGATGAGCCCCGTGACCGTGGTGCCGGGGGCGGCATCGGGAAGCGCGGCGCCAATCACCACCGTGCCGTCGGTGAATCGAACGGCCGCGCGCGCTCCCTCGACCACCTGCGTGCTGCGGTTGGTCATGTGGACGACCCAGCGAATGTGGCCGGCCCAGATCTGAGGCTCGTGGCCGAGCGACAGCTCGACCAGCTCTGCGATGTCGCGGGTGCGATCGGTGGCGTGGGGCCCCGTGGCGGGCTCGAGCACCAGCCGTCCGGCACCGTGGTCGAGATGGGAGACGAAGCCTCGCATCACGTTGAGGCCCAGCAGACCCTGCGCGTGGGGCTGGACGCACGCATCACAGATCGAGGCGCTGAGACCCGCCAGCTCCACCCCGCCGATCCGCAGCGCGGGGAGGTAGACCAGCGCGGTCTCGCGAGGGCCCGCGGCGGTGTGCACCACATGGCGGGGGGCATCGTCGGGGACCTCGATGCCCAGGCGGCTCGCGGCATCGTGGCTGATGGTGGTGAAGGTGGCGCCCGTGTCGAACAGGTACGTGGCGTCGAGCTGTCCCTTCGGCCCGACCAACTGCACGGGCACGCGCAGCGAAGTCTGATGGCGATCGAGAGGGATCGACAGGCCGCCGTCGAGGGTGCCCTGGGGCCGCGCGGGTCGGGGCGGTGGCACCGTCGCGTGGGGGTCGATGGCGTCGGCCACCCGATGGCTCAGCCCGGCCATGACCCGGGTTGGCGTGGTCTCGCCTGCGATGGGGAACACGACCCACGATCCATGCATGCGCAGCGCGGCGCCGACGGGGTCTGGGGTCAGGCCGACGAGGCCTCCCAGCAGCAGCGCGTTGGATGCCAGGGCGACGGTGGGCATCGCGAGCAGCGCGGCGGGCCGTCGACCATGGCGCCACACGACGAGCGCGAGGGGGAGCCCGATGACGAGCAGGAGCGCCAACACCCACGGCAGGGCGGAGCTGTCGACGAGGACGCCACCGTCTTGGGCCGTGCGTCCCAGGGCGACGAGGATCCAGGTGGTGACCGCGACCACGGCCAGCGCCGTCGCGACGAGCACGACCCGGCCGACCGTACGCAGGGCGCTGGACACCCTGGGTGCGGGTGAGGACTCCATCCGCTCACGGTAGCGCACTTTGGCGAGGATGCGTCGGCACCCGCGCATGCGGGGCCGGTGGGAGGGCGCGACAGCCGTGCCCTCCCACCCCGGCCGCGGCTGTCGTCAGTCTTGCACGGCGGTGAGAATCTGACCGTCGACGAAGTTGAAGATGGCGGTGGAGGCGGAGCCCGACGCCGACTTGGAGACATTCCACTTGGAAGTGACCACCACCTGTAAATCCCACGAGGGAAACAGGAAGATGAACTGCCCGCCGTGCCCCCAGGCGAAGTAGGAGTCGGTGGCGGGATAGTTGGACCACGGGCGTTCTCGCCACCACAGGCCGTACTGCCGACCGCTCGACTCGGGGATCCACGGGTTGGCCGACAGCGATGCCCACTGCGAAGTGAGGATGGGCTCGCCAGCGAGCTGGCCTCCCCGGAGATACAGGTGGCCGAAGCGCGCCATGTCGCGAGGACGCATCCACATCTCAGCGCCGCCCACGAAGTATCCCTCGGGGCTCCGATCCCAGCGTGGCGTGCTGATGTCCAGCGGCTCGAACAGGTGGAGGCGCGCGAAGGCACGGGTCGAGAGCCCCGCGGCTTCGGTGAGGGCGCCCGAGGCCACCTGCGTCAGCCCCGTGCTGTAGTTGTACAGGGTGCCGCGTGGTGCGACGACCGGTTGTTCGAGCACGAACTCGGTGTAGTCGGGTGACGGCACCATGCCTTGGCTGACGAACGAAGGCCCTTCCGTCCAGGCCAGACCGCCCCGCATGGTGAGCAGGTCGCCCAGCGAGATCTCGAGCTTGGCCGGGTCGACCTCGCCTGTGAAGTAGCTGGGCAGCTGCGACGCGACCGTCGCCTCGTGCCCGGGAAACACATCCTGATCGAATGCAATCCCGAACAGTCCCGACAGCACGCTCTTGGAGACCGACTTGATGTTGCCCGCAATGTGACGCTCGTAGCCGTGGTAGTAGCGCTCGGCCACGAGAACGCCGTCGCGCACGACGAGGACGCTCTGCACATCGGCGATCGACGCTGCATTTTGCAGGGCACTGGCAATGGCATCCGCGTCGAGGCCATGCTCCTGTGGCGGGCCTTGCTCCCAGTCGTAGCCATCGCGGGCCACGGGGTGGGTAGGCACCTGCCAAGCCCCCGCCACCGGGTACCACGACCAGTATCCGGCCTCGGCGTGTCCGAGCTGTCGGGTCTCGGTGGTCGAGCTCGCCGTGTTGTGGTGGTAGAGCGTGAACGTGTTGGTGTCGGCGGCGAAGCTCCCCACCGTGTCCACGCCATCACCGTCCCAGTCGCCCGCGACGATTCGAAACCCACCTGTGGCGAACTGGACGGCGGGGGGCCCCGCCACCAGGCTGGAGTACAGCGACACCGTGCCCGCCGCGAACAGGCCGATCTCGTCGTCGCCGTTGCCATCCCAGTCCCCCGCGACTGGCCAGGCGGAGCCCGAGACTCCCGGTTGGCCGCTGAAGTCGATCTCGGCGGTGACCACACCCGTCGCGGGGTCGTCGATCAGATAGAAGATGCGGGTTGCAGGGTGGTAGACGCCCACGCCGTCGGATCCATCGCCGTCCCAATCTCCAGCGATCGGGATTTCGGACGGTACCTCGCCCGCGACCGGTGGTGCGGGCGGGAGCCCGCCCAGGGGGTGGACTTGTCCCCGAGCGAACAGCTCGTCGGAATCGTTGGCGTCGGCCAGGTGTACCTGCCGCGCGGCGGTATCGAATCGACCCACCGTATCGGTGCCGTCGCCGTCCCAGTCTCCGGCAATCGGCAGCACCGTCGCCCCCCAGCGCGAGTTGTCGGCCCCAAAGTGGAACTGCAGCGGCCCTGCCTCGTCGTCGAGCTCGAAGTAGTTGTGCGCGCTGCTGAAGATGCCCACCCGGGCGGGCTCGGGCATGGCCCCGCCGCCTGTCGTCGGCTCTGGATCTCCCCACGGCATGGGGTCTCCGGCTGGCGCTGCGGTCTCCAGCCATCGCTCTGATTGGCCCGGGCCTTCGGCGGTGTCGCAGCCCATCCCCCACGGCCCCAACACCAACACCAGTACTGCACTCATCTCATGCGGTCGTTTCATCGTCCCCCTGTCTGTGGCCGAGACTTGGCCGCCCTCCCGACGATCCGTCTCACTTTTTCGTGGGCACGATGGGTGAGGTCGGCGTCCCCCTTTCGATCGCTGGTCGGTGCACCCGTCCATGCACGAGCCGACCGGTCGAGGCCGGGACGTCCCCATTTGCGATGAGCAGTGTTTTCCCTACGTGGACCCTCGACACGATCGGTGCCGATGCTAGTGTGCGGCCGAAGTCGTGAGACTTTGGGTTGTCTTCGGGTTCGGTCCAATCCTGGCTGGACCGAAGTCGCCCGCTCGATTGAACGCGTAGTCACGGGGTGATCGGCACCGCGGGGGATGGGCCCCGTCGGGCTGCCACTCGTGTGTGTGCATCGTGGCGCTCGTGCGTCCGAAGAGCGGAGGTGGGCAGTGAGACCAGTGGAAAAGAACGATGGTGGTGCGTGCGGGCGCGTTGTCGCGGCGTTGGCCGTGGCTGCAGCGTTGACGGGGTGTGTTGGGGAAGCGCCCGGCCCAGACGGAACGTCGGTGGACTGGCGACGCGTCGACGAGGTGGTGACCAGCGGCGACAAGCTCGACGTCGATACCGACCGGGTCCTGGCCTATCAGCTCATCAACACGGCGGATGGGCGGTCGACGGTGACTTCGTTCGACCTGCACCTGCACGATGGCCTGGCACAGACCGCATTGCGGCCGTTCTTCGGGCCGAAACTGCCAGCCGATGCGATGAGTGATTACCGGATTACACCACGGGGCTATATGTGGAGTCCTACCGAGGGCGCCGTTCCCGGGGTGATGATGTTGTTCGATGCGCTCCCGGACGGCCCCGTGGGGCTGGGCACGACGTGGGGGCGCCATCGCCCGACCGACGAAGAGGCGGGCCGCAGCGACTCGCTGGTTCAGCAGAGCATTCGCAACTTCGAGGTCGTCGATGCATGGGACACCCCGCAGGGGATGGTCATCCGGGTGCATGTGGATGGCTATGTTCGGTGGTTCGACAACGAGTACCGCCGACGCGGTGATGTGGGGATGTTCGACTTCGACACGACGCCGCGGCCCGAGCATACCGGCTACGTCGATGTGAACCTGACCACCGGAACCGTGCTCGACGCGATGGTCTACGTGGACGTGGCCTCGACGAAGCTGATGGCCTCCGATCTGGTGGGGCCCCGGACTCGAATCATGCGGCTTTGCCCCGCCCGCGAGGCCAGCTTCACCGCCAACGCCGATACCTGCAGCTAGGAAGGAGTGACGATCATGAGACGAACGAATTGGATCGGCACACGCGGAGTGTTGGTGGTTGGACTGATGGCCCTGGGCGTCAGCTGCGACGAGGATGACCTGACCGAACAGGAGAAAGAGGAGCTTCGTCAGCGGGTGCAGGACGAGGCCGACGACTACATGACCGAGTGGATCGACTCGGCGTTCGGGTCGGATGCACCGCCCGATCCCTGCGACGGCGGTCAGATCTGCAAGGGGCCCTCACCCGACAACTCGCCTCCCGAGTGCCAGGACTGCGAGGTCACGTGCACGGGCAGCGGAGACAAGGACTCGTGGACCGGTGACGCTGGCTGCGAGCAGCTCAAGAAGAGCAAGAACTTCTCGATGAGTGTCTCGGTGGCGGGCGTTGGTGGTCTCACCGAGGGCACGGCCAGCGTGCAGACCACCGCGAGTATCTGGTCCAGTGCGATGCAGCGGGCGTCGCTGTCGGACCCGGAGGAGCCGGCGAACGGTGAAGACCCGGCGACGATCGTGACGTGGCGGGTGGTGTTCGACTATGAGATGACCTTCGACCAGACCGTCACCGTGACGTATGGGCCGACGACGGTACAGGTCGAGGTCTCGTTCGAGACGATCAGCGCAGGCTTCACGCGCTGCGAGACCGCAGAGGCCGGCGAGACCTGTGGAGACGACTCGAGCAGCAGCACCACCGGGTACGACAGCTACGGTTCTTCGAGCAGCAGCTCGTCGAGCAGCTCGACCGGATACGACAGCTACGACTCGTCGAGCAGCAGCTCGTCGAGCAGCTCGACCGGATACGACAGCTACGGCACGACGAGCAGCTCGACCGGATACGACAGCTACGACGGTGGCGGTGGTGACTACGGCACGACGAGCAGCTCGACGGGGTACGACAGCTACGACGGCGGAGGTGGTGAGTACGGCTCGTCGAGCAGCAGCTCGACGGGGTACGACAGCTACGACGGCGGGGGTGGCGACTACGGCACGACGAGCAGTTCTTCGGGCTACGATGGCGGTGGCGACGGCTACGACGGTGGCTACGATCTCGGGGGTAGCTACGACGTGGGGGGTGGATACGAGTCGACGAGCGGATCGGCTGGGGAAGACGGCTACGACGGGGGCTATGACGCCGGCTACGATCTAGGCGGCGGCTACGGCTCGACGAGCAGCGACTCGGGGTACGACGGCGGCTACGACTCCTACGAGGAGCCCAAGCTCGACGTGTACTGGTAGGCCAGGTACCGGTACGGCGCAGCATGCCCGCGCGGCTGGCCCGAGAGCCGCCGACGCGGGCATGCTGTTTTTGCTTGAACTTCTGTA
>JAHZJA010000239.1 GCA_022601155.1 Deltaproteobacteria bacterium
AGCAGGTCACAGCGGGCTCGGGTCAGCCGACGCAGTCCTCCGTGCTCACCGCCCATCACCACCACCACCGGGTCCGGGATGCGGTCATGCGCCACCAGCTGGGGCAGCGGCGTCCCACCGTCCGGCACCGTCCCTACGACCCACAGCCCCTGGTCCTGGCACGTCTCCAGCGCGCGGGCCAGGTTGACCACCCGGGACAGCGGCAAGCGCTCGGACGCCCCGGCCGAGGCCCGGACCACCGCGGGCGTCACTCCGGCCGCGCGGTCGCGGGGCCAAAAAAGACCCATCACGCCGAAGAATTCACAGGTTCGCATGATGGCGCCGAGGTTTTGCGGGTCTTGCACGCCGTCCAGCGCCACCAAGACCCGACGTGGGCCACCTGGGGGAGCCGCCGTCGCCGTCTGCAAGAGGTCTTCCAGGTCCACCCACGCGGGCGGCTGCGACAGCGCCAAGATGCCCTGGCAATCGAGCTCGGGCGCCCGTCGAGCCAGCTCGCGGCCGTCCAGCACCTCGACCCGGACCCCCGCGTTCTCGGCCTGCAGGTGGAGGTCGCCGCCTTCCCGCCGCTTCTCCAGCCACAGAGCCTCGATACGACCGGGCGCGTGAAGCAGCAGCTCGGCAACCGCGCGAGGCCCAGGAACGCGATGCGGACCCTCGTTGGAGGGGCCTCGCGGCTTACCGCGCGGCCGTTTGCGATTGGACGACAAGCCGTCCCCCTTGGACGCGCGTGGGCGTGGCCTGCCCCGCCGCAGATGAAGGCTGCCCTCCGATGGCCTGAGACAGCGCGTAGAAGAGCAGCAGGGCCTGGTCACCCGGTGGCGAGCCCTGCAGACGAACGTAGGCGGCCGAGAACGCATCGGCCTCGGGCCCACGCGCGGCGGCAGGCACCACCCAGACGCCTTCGAGCACATCTCGCGCCCGCGCCAGACCCTCGGGGTCGACCCCTTCGGCCGTCGTCAGCACCATCAGCCCCGGAACGTCGTCGTGGGCGGGCATGCGGCCAGACCGCGCCAGCTGTCGCACGAGCAGCTCGGTCCGCGCCAAGGTATCGGGCACCAGCAGCGCGGTTTCGCTGCGCAGCGCGGTCATGACCGGATTGACGTGGGGACCAAAGGTGGTCGTCTGGGGCGGATACGTGCGAACGACCAGCGGCTTGGAAAAGCGGCCCGCCGCGGCACTCTCGATGGCCTTGACCGCACGACGTCCGTAGCCGTTGTCCGGGGCGAGCACCACGATACGGTCGCGAGCCTGGGCCTCGGCCAGGCCCACCAACGCTCCAACCCGGCGCTCCAGGCTCGGTGCCACCCCCATCGCAGGTGCACGCGCTTCACCCGGCACGACGATCGCGGTCTGCTGCCCGACCTCGTTGACGACGGCCTGGACGTTCTTGGCCCCGATGGGCCCCACGAGCATGCGAGCGCCCTCGCCCCACCAGCGCCTTGGCAGCGCGGCGCGCCGACTTGGCCGACGACCCACTATCGCGCCACCGCAGCTGCGGCCGGGGCCCATGGGCATCGGCGGCCTCGAGCGTCGCCATCGCGGCGGCCAGGTGCGTGTCCGCGAATGCCGCCAACGGCCCGCTGCGCGGGAGCACGATCCCGATGTGACCGGTCGCGCGGGCGCACGCGGCCACCCAAGCGGGCATCCCGGGCGGCGTGGGCTCGCCCGTCTTGGCGGCCAGGCAGGCACGCGCGGGCGATGGGGGCAGGCCGTCGACCAGCTCGCGCAGCGTCGCGGGTGGTAGGCCGTCCGCGAGCCGGGCCATGCGGTGCTCGGCCCACAACGCGCTCGGGTCGGCATCGGTCAGCAGCTCGCGCCAACGCGCCAGGCCGGCCACGGCGGCCGCCCAGTCACCGTTGCGATCGGCCGCGACCGCCCGGAGCCCGGCCAGCTCGGCGCCCGGCCATCCCTCCCCTGCGGTCGCCACGGGATGATCGATGGCCGCGATCGCCGCGGTCGGGTCTCCGCCGCGAACCATGGCCCGCGCGCGTACGCGGGCCAGGTCGATCAACGTCTGTGGAGCCGACCCGGGATCGGGGGCAGCCACGAGGGCAAGGCCTCGCTCGGCCAGCCCGATCGCCAGCACATCATCACCGTGGGCGTAGGCGTACTCGGCCTTGGCCCGCAGCGCGGCCAGCTGCAGCGTGACCGGGGCATCGCTCGCCAACACGTCGTCGGCGGCTGCCACCACTTCGCGACCCCCCGGATCGTCGGCCCGTGCCTTCACCAAGCGGTCCCACATCGCGCGATGCCCGGGATCGGTGGGTCGACCCTCGAGGTCCCCGGCCTCACCGTAGAATGCAGGCCTGGGCGGCGGGCGCCGGCATGTGGCACCGCCTGCGGCCATCGCCGCGACCGCGAGCAATACCACCCTGGCGAGCCGTCGAGACCGGGGTCTGTGCGCGGTCGAAGCCGCGGGGGGGCGAGGCGAGAAGCCGTGTGACAAGGTGGGGAGACCTCGGACGAGCGCCCCGGCGCGGTGGCCCCGGGGAATCGGGCCCGTCATGTTATATGAACTTCGGATGAAGGGCCGCGACCCGGAGGAGCTGGACGATTTCGGCTTCGGCGAGAGCAGTCGGTATGCCGCGCATCTCGACCGTGGATGGGCCATGCTGGACCGCGGGGATGCCGCCGCCGCGCGAAGTTCCGCGGAGCACGCACAGGAAGCACGGCCCGATGACCCCGATGCGGCCATCTTGATGGGTGCCGTGGCGCTGGCCGAGAGCAACGCCGAGGAGAGCTTGCGCTGCTACGAGCGCGCCATCGAGCTCGATCCCGACTACCTCGAGCCCTACACCGCCGCCGCCCAGGTGTGCCTGTACGACCTCGACGAGGCGACCCGCGGATTGCGCTACTGCGCTGACGCGCTCGAACTGGAGGCGCTCAGCCCGTTCGAGCGTCTCGATCTCCATCTGGTCGCAGCCGAGTGCGAGCTGGCCGCACAGCACGAAGGCGACGCCCGCCAGCGGCTGGCGAGCCCCGATGCCGAGTCGATGCTGATGAGCACCCTCCAGCTGGGCTCGCGCCCCGACCTGTTGGACGAAGTCGACGAGAGCGACCCGGAGAACGAGGCATCGGTCGCCGCCGCCTACCTGCGACGCGATGCCGAGGGCGAGCCCCTGGACGAAGAGGAGCGCGTCGAGCGGATCGGTCGTGCCCTCCAGCTGTCGTTCCGACTGGCCCGCATGCGACTGGATCTGGGCGACGCCGAGTCGGCGACCCAGACGATGACCCAGCTGCTGCGGTGGTACCCCGGGGAGCCC
>JAHZJA010000240.1 GCA_022601155.1 Deltaproteobacteria bacterium
GATGGTTTTGGCACCAGTAAAGCTGCTCGCGTAGGTCCAAAAGGCAACCCGGTATTTGCAGTGCTGCTGACCTGGGCGCTGGCGGTCGTCTACTGGTCGATTTCAATCGTCGATCATGTGGGCAACTTCGTGACGACTACCACTGTTGGGCCACCCTCCATCGCCGAAGGTATGAGCAATCCGTATCTGGTTCCGGCAATTCAGACCGCGCTGGACATCGTGTTCATAGCCTTGCTGTTCGTTCCGAGATACCGCGACCTCTTCTTCCGAGTCGCGCACACGACCGACTAGCACGATTTGATCCCATCCAGGATCGCGAGCGCGGTGGTGCTCTCGCCGAGGTGGCTTGGCCACACCGCGGGCAGTGACCGATGACCGGGAGCACGACCTGGTGGAGCACGGCGCGAACGGTCTGGCAGCCTCCGCTCCCAGTGGCCTTACTCCGACGAGGGATTGCTCCTCGCTGCCGTCGACCGTCGTGGGTCACCATGGCATCGACCGGCGTTGACGGTGATACCCGGGTTCGGGCCGGGACGGGATCGAGGCAGCCGAACTGGCATGGCCACGAGGCATGGCAAGGTCGGCCCCACGCGAAGATGCGAGTGTTCCGGCGTGACCTGCAACGAGACAGTTCCTGTCGCGAGTCATCACATGTCGGGCCGGTCCTGCTTCTGTCCTCGCGAGGCGCACTTGACAGGCCGATGGGGACGGCAGAATCATCGCGCCGATGCCCCCATCGATCTCCACTGTCTCGTTGTTGGTGCTGTCGCTGCTCGGCATGGGATGTGGCGGCGAGTCGGGCATGACGGGTGAGACCTCCGCAACCTCGGGAAGCGCTCCGTCGTCCCCCGCGGGGGCCTGGATCCTCGATGCCGACGGGACCGACGCCAGCTGCGACGGTGGCTTCACCGGAGGATCATCTCCGGTCACTTCGGCCTCGCTCGCGGTCGACGACGGCATGGCGATGCTCTCCGTCGAGCCATGCATCAACGCGCAAGACGGCGAGGTCACCGAGGGTGAGGCCGGCTTCATTGCCAACCTGGCCAACGAAGCCGGTGAGATGGCGACCCTGACGTGTCAGGGTGATGGCCCGGATGCCTATACATGCGAGCACAGCTGGCTGGAGGGCCAGCTTCGGCTGGAGCGACTGTAGTCGGTGACCGTGACGGGCAAGGGCGGCGATCACTCTACGGTGGGCTCAGACACGGCCTCGCACCAATGGTCGACCTGGTCACCAACGATGTCTCCGCCGTCCGTGCGTAGATGGGCGCGGGACTCGGCGCAGCGATGATCGGTCGGACAGTCGTCGTCGACGCGACACTCGCCCTCGTGGATGTCACCGGGGGGGATTGGGGGCTGCGGTCGGGAGGTACACCCAGACAGCGTCGCCGAGACCATGATCGTGTGAATGACCCGTTGCATTGCGAACACTCGGAGAAAGGCCTGAACATACGATAGCAGACCGGCTCGACACACTCCTCGACCCCACCACGAACGGGCCGAGCGTCAGTTGAGCTCGTTGGCGTCGCGGCGGATCTCGGAGCTGCGGACGAAGAAGTACAGCGGCCGTCGATGGCTACAGGTTCCGCACTTCATGTTCACCACTCGTAGCCGCCGCCCCTCGTGAGTCTCGACCTCGTGGGTGTCGACATGGGCGGGCGAGGCACATCGTGGGCAGGGCAGAGATGAGGCCCGCGGCTCCACGACTGCGGCCGAGGCGACCTCGATCGGGTGCCTGGGGTTGCCACCCGGGATTCGTTCTTCTCGCCGGTCGCGCAGACGGGCGGCCTCGGCTTCGTCGGCGAGCGCTCGACGGTTTCGCTCCACCACGCGCGCGCGCTGACCCACGAGGAACACGATCCACGCGATTGCCGACAGCACCGCAAGGGCGAGCCCGATCTGCACCCAGGGCACGCGCTAGCCCCCTGGAGCCATGATGATGAGAAAGAGAATGCACTCGACCGAGAGCGTGGTGGCCCTGCGTGGGGTGCCGGACGGTACGGGCACGGTCGACGGGAGCGCCGTTGTCTTGCACGTCATCACGGTTTCCACCGACTAGCATGGCAGCTTCGGCCGAGGCGGTCACGCGATGCGGCGCACGCTGCTGCCGCCGCCCAACGAAACTTGGTCCGCAGCGCTCGGGGGGCTGTTTCGCCCCGCGACAGGTCCGCTCAGTCGGTCTGCCGCGGCCGCGAGCGCAGTGGCTGGTCGGTCTCTCGAAGCTCGCGCAGGAACGTCAATAGATCGCCACACGCATCGAGCCGCGCCGAAGGTTCTTCGTCGAGATACGACTCGAATCGACGGAGCTGGGTCCGGATGCGAGCCAGGTCGTCGATCGCGAGATCGAGGAACACGGCCTGGGCCAAGATCAAGGCGAGGGCCCGAGCCTCCGTACGCACGCCGTCCAGAGCGTCGAGCAGACGACGGTCCACCTGCTGCCGTGCATCGTCATCGAACACGTGGTCGAAGGTGGTGATCATCCGCTGCTTGCTCTGCAGGGATGCGATGGTCCGGTCGCGTTCGCGCAGCGCGTCGTAGCGACCCTCCAGCTGTTCCAGTGGTTGCATGGACTCGCGCTCCGATTGCACCATAGCGCGTTCGCGGACCGAAACCGTCGGAGCCCTGGCCCCGGAAGCAGGGTTTGCGGTAGGAACGAGGGGCATCGTGGCCCTCGTCGTCGTGCTCAGCATGTTGCTCGGAGCCGAGCCCGCGCCCGAACCCGGGCCGGACTCGTCGTCCGCTGCGCAAGATACGACTGCACCGACATCAGAGGATGGGCCGTCGGACGAGGCGAATCCCGAGCCCGAAACCGCGGACGACCAGGTGTCGGGCTCGCCGGAGGTGCCGCTCACCCCCGAGCCGCCGTCGCTGCCCGAGCCGCCGCCGACGAGCGTGGGTGAGGACACCCGCGACACTGCCGTCCGGTGGTCGGCGCCGTCGGGATGCCCCTCCAGTGAGGCGCTCAGTCGTGGTGTCGAACGTCGACTGGGTCGGACGCTGTCGTCCGAAGAGGTGACGGTGGAGGCCACCGTCACGACCGGAGGCAGCGGGCGCTATCGGCTGGCCCTTCGTACCGAGGTGGACGGGGTTTCCGACCAGCGGTCACTGGAGGCCGACGATTGCTCTGCGCTGGCCGACGCCACCGCGTTGATCGTGGCGTTGGCGGTCGACCCGGTTGCCGTCGCCGATGCACTGGGCGCCTGGCGGGCCCCGGCGCCCGAGGACGCACCGCCCGTGGCGGTCGGGCCGACGGTGGCGCCCAACGAGTCACCGCGTCGAGGCACACGCCGCGGCGGTGACGATGGTGCGCCAGCCGGGCCATCGGACCAGCGGGCTCCGGTCGGCGGTGTGTTCCGAGCCTCACCCGGAGTGGGGCTGGGCGCGACGCCGGGCGTGACCGGGGCCTTTGCGCTGGCGGGCGGCCTTCGATGGTCGCGCGCGAGGATCGAGCTCGAGGGTGGCTACTGGCTGCCTCGGCCAAGCACGGCCATCGATGGGGCCTCGGTGCGAGTCCAGCTGGGGACGGTGTCCGCCCGAGGCTGCGGCCAGCTGGGCCGCGACAACATCGAAGCTCCTTTGTGCGGCGGCCTGCAGGTGGGCGGCATGCGGGGCGATGGCAATGGGGCTCCCAACTCGCGCTCGGCGCAGGGCCTGTGGCTCGCGTTGGAGGCGGGGGTGGGGCTGTCGTGGTGGTTTTCGCCGCGGTGGGCGTTGGCGGGCGGTTTCGTGGCCGCGGTGCCGTTGGTCCACCCCCGCTTCGAGCTTGCCGCGGAGACCCCGCAGCTGCTGTTCGAGCCCGCATCGGTCGCGGGACGGCTGTGGCTGGGAATCGAGTTCCGACTCAATTCTCCGTGACGGATTGGGGGGCCCCGCGGAGAAGACCACGGAAGAGCGCGCCATGCAGGCGGTATCCACGGGCTTCGAAACGGTCTACCGGCGGGAATTTCCGTTCGTGTGGGCAGCTGCGCGTCGGTTTGGCGTGCACCCCGCGGTGATCGACGATGCGGTCCAAGACGTGTTCCTCACCGCCTATCGGCGTTGGAGCGACCTCGACTACGAAGTCTCGCCCCGTGCTTGGCTGTATGGCGTCACCCGACGGGTCGCGTCTCGCTACCGGCGAACCGAGGCTCGGACGGCGCGGCGCAAGGCGGTGGTGGGGCGGGCCCCGGTCCGACCGCCTCGCGATCCCCATGCCAGTCGCGACGAAGCGCGGGACATCGAGACGGTGCTCGCCCCCATCCCGGTCGGTCGTCGTGAGGTGTATGTGATGGCCGAGCTGCTGGGGATGACCGGTCCCGAGATTGCAGCCGAGCTGGCGATCCCACTCAACACGGTCTACTCGCGGCTACGGCTGGCGCGGCGTCAGGTCGAGCGCCGGGTGGAGTCGGGCGCGATGCAAGAATGGATGCTCGGGGCGCGCCGCCGCGATGCGCCGCCGCATGGGCAGGCCCGCAGGACGTGGGCGGTGTTGCTGCCCTCGCTGGGGTCCGTGCCTGGCGCGGGTGCAGGCGCATGGGCGTCGTCCAAGGTCACGGGGATGTTGACGGCCGCAACGCTCGTGGGGGCGCTGGTCACCGCGGGATGGTTGGCACGCCGACCCGCCTCCGATGTTGGTACGTCGGAGTCTGCGGCGGTAGCCGTGAAGGCCTCGCCGACCGCCAAGCGAGGGCGTAGCCGTGAGGTGGAGCGGTTACCCGTGTCGCCAGCGGCGGTCGTCGACGTCACGCCCGTGGTGAAACGCGCCGAGGCGACCCCTCCGTTGGTGGTGCATCGCCCTCGAGATGGCCGCGGTACAGACGGTGCCACGAGGGCGGCGGCCGCTGATGCACACCCCGTCGAAACGGCCGCGGAACCCAGGCCCAAGCCCCAAGCGCTGCCGCCCAGGGCTGTGCCCGCGGTCGAGCCCTCCGTGCTGGAGGCCGAAGTCGCCATGCTCGATCGGGCAGCCGCGGCACTGCGCGGCAACGATGCCACCCGAGCGCTCGAACTGCTGGCCCAGCACCAGCGCCGGTTTCCCGATGGGCAGCTCGCCGACGTTCGTCATGCCGCGCGGGTGCGTGCGCTGTGCCACCTGGGTCGGGACGCGCAGGCCCACGCGGAGGCCCGGCGCCTGCGTCGGGAGCATCCCGCCTCGGCGGTGGCGCAAGGCGTGCCCGATTCCTGCGACGGTGTGTGACGGATCGAAGGGGGGGTCGGAGAACCAAAGACACGAGGACTTGCTCATGAACTGGTTTCAATCATGTCGTGTCGGATCGAGTGCCTGCCTGGGCCTCGGCTTGGTTTCTCTCACACTCGGATGTTCGATCCCCAAGTTGGTGGGCGATGGGGCCCAGGACGACGCCTCTGGGGGCGGCACCGAGAGTCCGGCGACCGGATCGGAAACGGACGCCGCGACCGACTCCGTGTCGGGCGGGGTGGCCGATACCGGTGGTACGACGATCGACAACGACACGATGGACGACAATGGCAGCGCGACCGTCGCTACGACGGGGCCGCCCGACGAGTGTCCGCCCAACCCCTCGTTTCAGTGTGGCGTCCCGTTCGACTGCGATGAGGTGTCGTGCGGAGGTCCGTTCAGCGGCGTCGATGAACAAGGCTGCGTGCGGCCCTCGTGTGGGGGCCCCGAGGATTGTGCGGCGGGTGAGGTGTGCTTCACACCGTTCGACTACGGAGGTTGTGCGAGCAGCGGAACGTTCTGCGAGGACATCGAAGGGGTCTGTGAGTGCGGCAGTACCCCCGATTGCAGCGGGTCGTACTGTCTGCCGGAAGATCAAGCGCCCAGCGGTGCGTGCTGGGGCCATCAAGAAGAGCAGAGCTGCCTGGCTGCGGGCTGCGACCACTTCGAGTTGGTCACCGTATTCAACGATGACTGCAGCTGTGATCTTGCCGTACCGGCGTGTCTCGGGTTCGCCAACGGAGCCGGCGCCAGCGGTGCGCCCAACGCCTTCTTCCATGTCGAGTCGCAGACGGTCGCCGTGTTCAGCGGCGACTGGATCGAGCTTCCAGAGGGCTGGGATCGATGTAC
>JAHZJA010000241.1 GCA_022601155.1 Deltaproteobacteria bacterium
ACCGTCTCGGATGGCGGCGGCCCCGGCTCCGAGCCCGGCGCGAACGTCCCGGGCATCGACCCCGGCGCAACCACCAACGGTTGGACATCGGGAGGCACGCTTCCCCCGTCGGGACGGCATGCAGCCGCGATCGAGACCACCAGCAGGTTCCGGCGCTTCATCCGAACATCAGCGTACGCCGCTGGCACCACGACCACAATGGCTCGCAGGTGTCGCCAACGGCCAGACGCTAGGACGGAACGTCGTCCACCACGGTGATCACGACATTGCCGACCTTCCCCTCCGTCTCGACGTACTCGTGAGCATCGACGATTTCGTCGAGCCGATAGGTGCGGTCGAGCAGCGGCTGATACTGGCCACGCTCCACCAGCTGCTTGGCGTACATGGCCTCGGCCTTGCCGTACTTGGGGAGCGGGAAGTAGACCTTGATGCGCCCTCCGAACAGCCACGTGCGTAGCGCCAGCAGAGGGTTTTGAGCCAAGAACCCCAGCTCGGTGGAGACGTAGATTCCCCCCTCGCGCAGCAGCCTCTTGCAGCGCCGCAGCGAGCTCTTCCCCACGGCATCGAACACGACATCGAAGATCGTGTCGGTGGCCGTGAAGTCCTCCTGGGTGTAGTCGATGATGTGATCGGCCCCGAGCGCCTTCACCCGCGTGATCGCGTCGGTCTTGCACACCGCCGTGACCTCGGCCCCGCGGGCCTTGGCCAGCTGCACACCCGCCGAGCCGATCGAGCCCGACGCGCCGTTGATCACGATCCGAGGCATGCGATCGAAATCGATCAGACGCAGATAGGCGTTGGCCAGCATCACGCCGTCGCACAGGGCCGCCGCCTCGACATGGCTCAGGCCCTCCGGTTGATGCACCACGGCCGCGGCCTCGTCCACGCACAGATACTCCGCGTGCGCGCCCGGGCGCTCGTCGCTCGTCCGACCGAACACACGGTCACCAACCGCGAACGACTGCACCGCACGCCCGACGGCATCGATCACCCCGGCGAACTCGGTCCCTGGGATCGGGTTGTTCGGCGATCGCAGGCCAGCGAACAGCCGCACCGGAGCTGGCTTCCCGGCCCGGAACGCACAGTCGGTGCGATTGACCGTCGTCGCGTGGATCCGGATCCGGACCTGATCGGCCCGGGGTACGGGCCGCTCGACGTCCGCGAGCTGCAGCACGTCGGGGGGCCCATACCTCGTGTGAACGACGGCCTTCATGGGTGCACCGCGAGGTGAGCGTGGAGCCGTTCCGTTGCGGGGTCCCGATCACTCATTGCGCGGCAATGGTGGTCGCGTAGGTGATGCCCGGGAACTGGGCCTCGTCGGGGGAGAGCGCCAGCGCGGCCGCCTCATCACCCGCGAGGGTGTCGAGCAAGAACGCGGTGGAGAAGTAGTGAAGCAGCTCGTGCGCCTCCTGGCGATTCCACACGGGGTCGTTGCAGATCTGCTCGGCGTACAGGAAGTCCATCGTCCAGGGCATGTCGGCGCAATCGTTGGCAGGGAACATGTGCTCGGCGCCCTCGAATCCCACCAGGGCCTTGTACGGGCTGGACACCTCATCGTAGGCGAGCTGCACTCCCCAGTCGAAGGGTGTGCCCGTGTCGGCGGTGCCACCGATCGCCATCATCGGCACCGTGATCTCGGACAGACCCACGCCGTCGAACATATAGGCGTCGCCCGCGATGGGAATGATCGCGGTGACCCGGGGATCGGCGAACGACGGCCAGTTGCCCTCGGGCACCGCATCGAGCCCAGCAAGCGCCGCCAGGTCCGCCTCACGACCGGCCAACGGCAGGCACAAGAACGTCTTGGGATCGTCGGGCGCCAGCGTGGCACAGCGCTCATTGAGGGTGTTCATCTCGAGTGTCGCCCCGGCCGACGCCAGCGCCGTGTAGCCCCCGAACGAGTGGCCGACGACCGCGACGCGGCTGGTGTCGACAAGACCCGCCAGCGCACCTCCAGGCTCAGTCGCCGCTTCGATGTAGTCGAGCGTCTGGGTGATGTCGACTGGGCGCTGAATCACCGACGCCGCGTTCTCGAACCAGTCCTGCTCGATATGCTCGGGTGCGACCACCACGAAGCCGTGCGACGCATACTGCTCGGGCAAGTTGCTGTACCAGGGCGCATTGGCACTGTAGCCATGCGAGAACACGACGAGGGGATAGGGTCCGTGCTCGGAATCTGCGGGGGCGTCGGCCAACGCGTGACCTTCGACCTCGCCCGGACCCGGGCCAAAATCGGGACTCTTGAGCATGAAGTCGTAGGTGATCGCCTCGTCCACGCCGTCCGGGTTGAGCCCCGGATACCAAATGCCCAGCTCGGGATGCCCCTTGGCTCCCTCGGCGCTGGCCCCCGCGCGGTAGCCCACCGCCCACGCTCCCCGCTGGCTGTAGTCGACGGGCTCGGGCATGGCCCCATCCTCGGCGCCGTCGGAGGCAGCGTCATCATCGGCCTCCGCGTCATTTGCGCAAGCCGATCCAGCGCTGGCCAGCAGCAGCGCGAGAACACCAGCACTGCTCCTAGAACGAAGTTTTGGGGAAGAAGCGGGCGAGCGGGGGGGTGCGATGCGTTTCATGATGGGGTCCGTTGCTTACGCTGTAAGTTTCTGAGACTTACGGCGTAAGTAATAGCGCCCCGCCGACCCCGGTCAAGCCATGAATGGACACCAACCACCAACCGAAGTGATGTCCACCACCCTCCGCTTCCGCACCCTGCCGCGATCCGACGACAGCCCGAGCTGTTGCAAGATGTCGGGGTCGGTGTCGATCGACCCCCCCCGATCCACGGGCTCCTGAGACGATGCCTCGCGGCCGAGAAACCAAGCGCCCACGCCCAGGACTGACCAGGGACCTCATCCTTGGCACCGCCATGGGGCTGGCCGACGAAGGTGGTGTCGACTCGCTCTCGATGCGGAAGATCGCCGATCAACTCGCCGTCAAGGCGATGTCGCTCTACAACCACGTCGGCGGTAAGGACGAGATCCTCGACGGGCTGATCGAGCTGGTGATCGCGAAGATCTCCATCCCCGATGAGCACATGCCGTGGCGGCCGGCGATGCGAGCCCGGGCCTGCTCCCTGCACGACGTGCTGCTCCAGCACCCATGGTCCGCTGCCCTCATCGAGTCACGCACCTCGCTCGGCCCGACGCGTCTGCGCCTCAATGACGCGGTGCTCGGATCTCTGCTCCGAGGAGGATTCTCGATCGAGGCCGCCTACCATGCGTTCCTGCTGCTCGACAGCTACATCTACGGGTTCGTGCTGCAAGAAGTCAGCTGGCCGTACGAACCCGAAGACCGCCCCGCTCAGCTGGAGCGCATCGAGCCGCAGATCTCTCCCGATGCCTATCCGAACCTCGTGGCGATGATGCGCCACCTCGCGCAACGACCCGCCCCCAAGGACCGCGCCACGGCGTACCTGGGGGAGTTCGAGTTCGGCTTGGACCTCATCCTCGATGGTCTCGAGGCTCGGCGAGACGGGGCCTCCTCACCCGCCGCGCCGCGCGATGGGTGAGCACGGCTACGGCTCGCCGACGAGCTCGATCACTGGTCCCAGCTACGCCACAGCAGCTGCTCGCTCGATGGCGACGCCAGGATCCCGTGTCCGTCGGGCTCGAAGTCGGGCCCGGCTTCTTGCATGAACTGGCCGAGTTTCTGGCCCTCGTCCGTGTCGACCCACTCGCCGTCGATGAACAGCCGCCCCTCCGGGAAGCTGCTGTGCTCGCCGCGAACCTGGACGGTGCCGTCGCAGCAGGCCCTCACCCGCAGCTCGTTCCACACGAACGGCTGGTCGTAGCCCAGCAGCCGCCACACCGCCACGCGCTCCGCGTGGGCGATCCGCGAGGCCCTGCGGTCGACGAACTCGACGCAGTGCCCGTCATCGGTGGTCCGCTGCTCCCGCCCGTTGTAGTCGGGGCTGTCCGCGAACACGTCGGACTCGGCAAACCACGCGCCCAACAGACCCCGGGTGTAGCCGTAGGAGAACTCCGAGAGCGGAAAGTACCCGCCCGGCAACACGACGTCGTCCACCTGGCCCGCTTTGCAGCCGAGCGTCCAGTCGCTCACGTGCTGGTAGCCGCGATACTCCTTGCTCGCGACCCACGTCGCCCAGTCGTCGCCGTCCGTGAAGTCCAGCGGGGTGTCGGGATTGGCCGAGCCGAGCAGCGCACCGAGGGCCGACTTGACCACGAGCCCCGCGGGCGAGTTGCCACAGCTCCAGCCATAGGGTGCCATCTGCTCGTTGCACATCGCCTGGACCTCGAACGGCTCGATGTGGAGCTCGGCTTTGACGTCGGGAACGTCGACGGTGCGCTCGGGACTGGAGAACGCCAGCGCGGCCAGAGGGTGCATCGACTGACCCGCGAGGCCCTGCGGCGGGTTGCCCATGGAGGTGGTGTCGTCGATGCAGTCGAAGTCGGGGTCACCGTTGGCATCGACCAAGACCCCGCGACGATAGCCCCGGGCCTCGGCCCCCGCCCCCTCGCGCCACCACGCCTGCAAGAAGGTCCCGTAGGCGGTGCGGCCCTGGCATCGGTCACCCGACCACGTGAATGCGGCCGACGACGGGATCACCACGCCCTGCTGCGTCACCAGTCCGCCGCCCGCCTGCGGGTCTCCGCCCGTGGGCAACCCGGCCGCCGATAGCGTGTTCCAGGTGGCCGAGCCGTTCCAGACGATCCCGTCCGCCGTCGTGGCGTCGCGGGTGAACGTGGCCCGATAGCCCGTCTGCCCCTTCCAGATCGCCACGATGAGTTCGCTGCCCGCCAGCGTCGTGCTCATCGCGGTGATCCCCGACACGCCCCCCGGGACGCTGTCGAAGCGGCTGGTCTTGGCCCAGCTGGTGGTGCTGCTGTGCGTCGTCCGTCGCTCGAAGATGCCGCCCTCGGTGTCGGGAACCCACTCGTACAACACCTCGCCGTCGGTCCCCTCGCCGAGCACGGAGGTGAAGGCGGCCAGCCTGTCGCCGTCGCTGACGGGCGGGGCGATCGTCGCTCGGAATGCGCTCGCCTCGTCGTAGAGGATCCCGTCGGCCTGATCGAGCACGGGCAGGGTGCGAGCCCGAATCCCTCGCGCGTCGACCACCACCTGCTCGACCACCCGATCGGCTTGTTCGAACCGAAACTCCAGCGTCGAGGTACATCGCTGCCCGTTGGGGCTGTTGCCCGTGTCGACGAAGACATCGACCGCGAGCGGGGTCTCACTGCCCCACGTCATCGATGGTACCGCCGAGAGATCGACGACTCCCCCCTCGGTCCAGTGGCCATCGAAGTCCTGCACGTGGCCGCCGACCTGCACGCGAACCCGCTTGACCGCCGCCAGGTGTGCGTTGCTGGGGATCTGGGTCACCGCATCGTCCACGGTCAACCGCTGGATCTGGAGCTCGTGGGTGGGCGCATCCATCGTGTAGTGCAGCCGCACCTTGCCCTTGACCCCCAGGCCTGCCGCGCAGGGGGTCTCGAAGGCCAGCGGTGGCCGCAACGCCGCCGTGCCCACCCGGTCGAACACGGGATGAACGACCTTGCGGCGGCCGTCTTCGACGGCGCGGTCGTCCTCGTCGAGGTCGGCGTCACGCTCGTCGAGACCCACGCAGCCGCTGAGGGCCAACAACGTGAGGGGGATGAAGATCGGTCGGGCAAGGTTCATGGTCATGCTGCATCCTTCGGCCCGGCGCATCGGGGACCACTCCACGGTCCCGTCGGTGCACCCGGCTCGCCACAGCAGTGATCACCGCGCCCAAGTCGATTCCTTCTTTGTCGATCCGCCGGCAGGGCCCCCCAATCCACCGTGGATCCGCCGTCCATCGAGACGAAGCAGCGTCCGCAATGCGTGTGGAGCATGGCTGTAAGGGGCTGTCTTTGGGGGTCGTTCATGGGACAAATGACCAAGACGACGCTGCTCGCCCTCCTGCTCACGTCCACGGCGTGCGCGGGCGCGGTCTCCCCCTCCTCGGCCGCACCGCAGCCCCCCGCTCACCCGGCCCCCGAGGCCGCCCAGACGCCAGCACCGAGTTCCTCCGACCCGAGCACGACGGCGGCACAGCTCCCGCACGACGCAGCCATCGAGGTGACCGCGTTCGCCTCGTTCAGTGGCGCCGAGATGTTCACCGTTCGCATCCACGCCGACGGAACCGTCCGGTGGCACGGGGGCGATGCCTACTTCGTCGCAAAGACCGGCGAGGCGGTCGGGCAGGCGAACGTGGCGGACGTTGCGGACCTATGGCACGCGGCGGAGACTCTGTTGCGCACACGCCGTGGCGAGCTCGATGCCTGCGAGCGTATGAGCACCGACGCCGCGCGCACCGTCGTGCGGGTGAAGGGTGCCGGGACGACCTTCGAGGTCGTCGACATCGGGCTCGACTGCGAGACCCATGGCGTGCGCCAGGATCTGCGGGCGCTGGTCGAGCGCGTGCACGTCGTCGCCGACACCGAGGGCTGGATCCACGGCGACGACGCGCGGCGCATGGCTCCCAGGCTCTCGTCGTGAGGCGGCGCGAGTCGAGCCCGGGCCGACACCGCGACCTCGACGGGATGCCCTGCTACAGGTCGGACCAGGTCCCAGTGACGCTGGGGGCCTCGTTGAGCTCGTACCGCCGCCGCACCACGATGCGCGGCGAGCCGCCCGAGGAACCCTCTACGTCGAAGCCGCTGAGGTTGCGTCGCACATCGCCCGTGACGAGGTCGAAGTCGATCTCGCCGCTCACCCCCCGAAGGTCGACGTTGGCACCGCTGAGCAGCACCTGCTGGGTGGTGGCGACGAACGACAAGCCCTCGCCAAAGGAGACGGGCGTCCCGGACTTGTCGGCGAGCCGACCGAGCCCTTCTGCAACCTGCGAGCCGCTGGTTCCTTCGCTGCCGCCCATGGCCAACAACACCGCCATCGTCGCGTCGTAGGCCAGCCCGGCGGATAGTCCCGCCTCGACCTCGGAGAAGCGGATGTCGTAGCGAATCTCGAAGGCGTCGTAGTTGCTGGGGTCCAGCGTGTCGTGGTCGACGCCCTCGAGGCGATTCATCAGCGTGGGGCGGAAGCTCTCGCTCACCCCCTGCACGATGCCCTCGAGCATGGGGACCGCCTCGCTGCTGACGATGAAGTGCGGAAGAGTCGGCCGCGGGTTCGCGCCCGCCCACGCCTCCAAGTAGAACAAGATGAGCTCGCGGGCCTCGACGCTGCCCAGCACGACGATCACCTCGGGGTTGCTGTCGAAGATGGCGGCCACCCGCGCGCCGTACTCCGACAACAAGGCCTCGGTGGTGGCGAACGAGTCGAGGTCGGAGTAGAGCAGCGTCCCCAGACCATCGCCGGGCAGGGTGTTGGCCAGCCGCGGCGCGAGGCTCTCGAGGAGGCCTTGGCCGTACAGATCGTTCTTGACCAGCGCGACCACGCGCTCGGGAACCGGGTCCATCTGTGCGATGCGGTCGGCGATGGCAGCAGCTTGGGAGGCGTCGTTGCCGTTGACCCGCCACACCAATCCATCGTCGGCGAGCTGCGCCAGGATCTCGGCCGAGGCGGTGGGTGTCAGCAGCAGCGCCCCGGCAGGCGCGGTGACGTTGGCGACGTCGATCACCTCGCTGGACAGCGCAGGCCCGACCACCGCCGTGACCCCCGCCTCCATCAGCTCGCGCGCGGCCTCGGCCGCCAGCGCGGGATTGCCCTGCGAGTCACACGCAACCCACCCCACGCGACCGCCGTTGGGCAGCGCGACGGTGCTGTTGAAATCTTCCACCGCCAGCTCGATCGCGTTCTCGAGCGGAGCACCCACCGTGGTGTAGGTCCCCGTGCGCGGGAGGATCGAGCCGATGTAGACCACGTCGTCGGACGCGACGTCGGAGGGCCGGATGCGAAGCTCGCAACGATCGGTGGTGAGCGCGGCGCAGGTGTTGTCCGGCGCGCAGATCACCGTGTCGTCGAAGAACCCAAAGCAATCCGCGTCGCTGCCACAGCTGATGGTCCCCGGCGGGATCGGCTCCACACAGACGTTGTTGCGGCACTCCAGCTCGAACCCCTCGACGTTGGTGCAGTCGACGTGATCGACGCACTGCGGGAAGTCGAGAACCACCGAGCAGCTGCCGCCCATCGGCAACAGCAGTCCGGCGGCGACCGCAACGATGCCGCGAGTCCGGTACGTCACTTGAGCCGTCGCCGACATGGACGGATGAGAGTCTGCCTGACTCTGCGTGCGTTCGCCAGGCGCCAGCGGGCTCGGTTCACAGCGAGGAGGCCGCGAACGTATCGCAAGCCGCGATCTCTCCGCGCTCCAGGCCCCGCTTGAACCAGCGGATCCGCTGTTCAGAGGATCCGTGGCTCCACGTCTCGGGCTGAACCGTCCCCGTCGCCGCCTTCTGGAGTGTGTCGTCACCAATGGCAGAAGCCG
>JAHZJA010000242.1 GCA_022601155.1 Deltaproteobacteria bacterium
GAATCACCGAAGGCGATCCACACGACGGTGGCCACGGTCCCAAACGGTGTCCGAACGAGCGTCCCGCACGAACGCCGCGACGACGACCTCGAACCACGCACGTGCATGGTGCGGAAGGAATATTCGTACCCGCTCGACGGTAGTCGTGGCGGCTCGTTCGTTGTTCGTCGCGGCGATGCGTTGCCCCTGCACCCACCGCTTGCATGGCACGGGCGCGCGGCTGCGACTGTTCGCCTGTGCGCAACGGCGTGTGCGGCCAGGCCGGGTCGCTCACGTCGAGATCCGGCCACGGTCAGCCCTCGACCCCTCGCCGCACGCACGACCACCAGCCGCGTCACGAGGCCGACGGCGCGTTGATGCCCGAGCAGACCCGAGCGCTCGACTCAGCCGGTCGACAGCGGTCGTGGCAGCGCGCCGGGGCTGGGCGGAGCCTCGGGCACCCGAATGAATCGCAGCTCCACGCCCGCCGACTCGAGCACGAGCAACGCCGAGCGGTCGACGCGAATGACGACATCAGCCGTGGTCCCGAGCGCGTCCTTGAAGAAGTAGCGGCCCTGACCGAGGGGGTGCATCCGCTTATGGCCATGCCCAGGCACGTCGAACACGAGGTGATCACCCGCGGGCCGGATGAAGACCTCGCCGAGCTTTTCGAACGCATCGGGAGCGGCCGAAGACAGGGCTTGCTCGGTACCGCGGGTCAGCACGTAGCGCCCCAGCGACGGCAGCTGGGCCTCTATTGGAATGGGTGCGGGCACCAACTCTTCGCGCCGGGGCAGCTCGTCTTCGTACAAGATCGTCGCAATGTCGCTGGCCACCTCGCCCGCGGGGACCACCTCGCTGTTGGCGAGCACGATGATCGTGGTGTCGTCGTGCGGGATGTACAGCACGGTGCTGTTGAAGCCGTCGATCAGACCGGGCCAGCTGGTGGCCGTGTGACCGGCGATCTCCATGGTGGCCCAGCCGTAGCCCAACCCCTCATCGAGCAGGCCCAGCATGTGCTTGACGGTGCGCCCGCTGACCAGCCGCTCGGACACGAGCCCTCGGACCCAGCGCAGCATGTCGCCGGAGGTCGACAGCCAGCCGCCCGCAGGACCGAAGGCCGCAGGGTGCACATCGTGTACGACCTCGAGGAACTCCTCCTCGTTGAACACCATCCCCGTCGCCTGCGCCTCGTCGGTGGTGGCGTAGTAGGTGTGCTCCATCTCGAGCGGGGCCAAGACCTGCTCGGCCACCACCTCGGGGTACGGCTTGCCCGTCACCTTCTCGAGGATCGCCCCCAACAGGACATAGTTGGAGTTGCTGGGCGAAGTGTCGCTACCCGGCTCGAACTCCAGAGGATCGCCCCGAAACAGCTCGAGTGTGTCCTTGATGGTGCGTGGGCCCTTCTTCCACACCCGAAACATCAGGTCATCGGTGTAGTTGGAGATGCCGCTGCGATGGGACAGCAAGTGCTCGATGGTGGTGATCTTCCCGCCGGCCCAGTGGGGCACGTACTTCGACACCGGATCGGAGACCGACAGGGCCCCGGCCTCCGCCAGGCGCATCACGGCGGCCGCCGTCAGCTGGGCGGACAGGGTGCCCAGTCGAAAGACCGTGCTGCGCTCGTTGGGCAGTCCCGCGATGAGATCGGCGTTGCCGAAGGCGCGGTCCATGCCCACCTCGTCGCCACGGGCGACGATCACCGCCCCATGGAACCGGAAGGTGGGCCAGTGCCGACCGTACTGCTCCAGGTAGGTGGTGACGCGGTGCTCCAGACCCGTGGGGAGCGCGTCAGTGCTGCGCTCCACGGCTTCGGGCTCGGCATCGGCCGGCCCCTCGTCGGAGGCAGGGGCGGGCTCACAGGCCAGCACCAACGCGAGGGCGGCCAACAGGCCACGGGCAGGGCTCGACGATGACGACAAGGGGAAACGCATGACGATGGAAGGCCGAAGGCCACCCATTTCGTGTCGCGCCAGACCCTCTAGGTTCCCGGCGTTCGACGATAGATCCGGCGGATCCACACAGATGGCTCCCACAGCCCGCCAAGGGCCTCTCACACCCGTTTCGTGGGAGCGACCAGGGGCCAGGTCAAAGTGGCCAGTGTCGGCGGTGGTGCGCGACCGCCCCGCGAAGGGCGACATCACCCACCGCGCTGGGTGTGGCCGGGCCCCCAGGGCCGGAAGCTCCGGCGAGCACCTCCACGCACGCATGCGCACTGGTGGCCAAGCCCACCAGGTCGTAGCCACCCTCGAGCACCATCACCATGCGCCCGTCCGCATGGGTCTCGGCGACGCGCTTGAGGCTCGCACATAGATCGGCAAAGCCCTCGGCCGTGGCCACCATGCCCCCCAACGGATCCTGACGGTGGGCATCGAAGCCCGCCGAGACCAGCACCAGATCGGGATCGAACTCGGTCGCCGCGGGCAGCACCACATCGGCGAGCAACCGACGATAGTCGCCATCGGTCGCCCCGGCCCCCAGCGGAACATTGAGCGTGTAGCCCTCGCCCTCGTCGCGCCCGTGCTCTGCGAGCGCACCCGTCCCCGGATAGAAGGGAAACTGGTGGGCACTGACGAACAACACATCGCGCCGACCGTAGAAGGCCGCCTGGGTGCCATTGCCATGGTGCACGTCCCAGTCGACGATCAGCACACGCTCCACATCGGGCCGCGCCAACGCGTGCTCGGCTGCGATCGCCACGTTGTTGAGCAAGCAAAATCCCATCGGGCGTCCAGGCTCGGCGTGGTGTCCGGGGGGGCGCACGAACGCAAAGGCATTGCGGGCGCTCCGATCGAGCACCGCGTCGGTGGCTTGCACCGCAGCTCCGGCGGCGAGGTACGCCGCATCCACACTGGCCGGGCTGGCATGGGTATCGGGATCGAAGGCATGGTGCCGACCTCGCGCCGCGTCGATCCGTTGGTGGTGCTCGGGGGTATGCACCCGCAGCACGTCGTCGAGCTCCACGGGTGCGGGTGCGATCATGCGGGTGCCGGGTACCGGTCGTTCGCGCAGCACGTGGGCGATCGCCCGCAGCCGGTCGGGGCGCTCGGGATGACCCCGGCCCGGATCGTGCTCGATCATCGCGTCGTCGTGGAACAGCAGAGTCTCGGTCATTGGCACCCCTCGGAGTTCATGCAGCAATCCCACGGACTGACCACTGCCATCGCCGCGACCGAAGGCACATCGGCATGTCTCGAACGCCGAGCACCGCACGACTCGGGTGCGGTGGCACTGTCTGGTGACGTGGGGCAGTGGTTCACGGATGCTCAGCTTCCGGCCAGCAGGGGGCTCAAGCGTCCGAGAATGTGGGCGACCGCACCCTCACCTTTGATCCCGCCCTCGATGCGACGCGCACTGCCGCGGCCATCGGCCGCGGGCAACACGAAGCGTGGGATGTAGCGACCGTCGTAGCCGGCCTCGGTCAGGCGCGCGCCGTCGCGATCGGAATCGAAATCCAAGAAGCGCACACCCGCCAGTGGTTCATCGAGTTCGCCTCGCTCCACTGCGTGGTGGAAAGCTTCACACGGCTCACACCAGGTTGCCCCGACATAGACGACCAAGCGTTGCCCGTCGGCCTGCGCCGAACTCAGCGCCTGGCGTACGACCTCATCGACGGCACCCTCTGCGGGGGCGACGAAGTGCGGCCGCGGGCGGGCCGTTGCGGCCTTGGAGGCCGCTTCACTGGGCCGGGGCGTTGGCGAACTGGCGGCCTTGGGTGTCGTTTCATTGGCGGGTTCTCGCTGCGGCGAGCCGATACAACCCACGGCGAGCATCCCGATCAACGACAACGAACGACCAAGCGAGCGACGATTCATGGCAGCACGTGATGGTAACAGCCACCGAAGGGTCGAATACGGCGGCTCACGTTCGATGTTTCACTTCGACCCCAAAGGTTTTGCAAAGAAACGTGAAGTCGGCACGGCCCTTGCTTCATCTCCATTCGTGTCTAGGTTGTGGTCTGCCATGAAATGGTCCTGGAAACTGGGTCGCATCGCGGGCATCGACACCCAGGTGCACGCGTCCTTTCTGCTGCTCGTCGCGTGGGCCGCCTGGCGAGCCTGGGCTGGCGCCGGCACCGGACTCGCGGTCGTGCTCGGTGTGGGGTTTCTCCTCGCGGTGTTCGGCTCGGTCTTGCTCCACGAGCTCGGGCACGCACTGGTCGCCCGCCGCTATGGCATCGCGACCCGGCGCATCATCTTGTCGCCGATCGGTGGCATCGCGCAGCTCGAGGGCATGCCCAGTCTGCCACGCCAAGAGTTGGCCGTTGCGCTCGCGGGCCCAGCCGTCAACTTCGTGCTCGCCGCCGGGCTGTGGATCATCCAGCCTGCGTTCGCCGGGTTTCCCGTACTCGCCGAGCTGCTCGGCGGACTGCTCATCGCCAACCTCATCTTGGGCATCTTCAACCTGGTGCCTGCGTTCCCGATGGACGGTGGACGAGCACTGCGGGCTCTGTTGGCCGGGCGCATCGGCTCACGACGCGCCACTCAGGCCGCGGCCCGGGTCGGCAAGGGCGTCGCCCTGTTCATGGGCGTGGGTGGCCTGTTTTGGTGGAGCAACCCCATGCTCGTGCTCGTCGCCGGGTTCGTCTGGTTTGCCGCCAACGCCGAGCTCCGCGCGTCGCAGTACGACGACTACCTCGACGAAGTCGACGTGATGGACCACCCGAGCCACTTCGACCGCAGGAGTGGCTGGCGCGAGCAGGTGTCGATGCTCACCGGGTTCGGAGCCGGGCGGCCGCGGGCTCGACGTCGGTCGTGGCGCGACATCTTTGCTCGCCCCACCGCGGCGCGCCGCACCGAGCGCACGCCGGTCTGGGTCTCGATGCAAGGCTACGGTCCCGACCTCACCCGTGTGGTCATCGTGCACCGCCGTTGATCCACCGCACTTGCCCCCACCCCGGGGTGAAACCAAACGCCTCACCGAGGCGTTCTTGTCCACGACGCCGCCAGGCCGCGGTGCCCCGACCTAGGACCTCCCTTCCCATGCCTGCAAGCCGCCACGAAGCGGCCGGTGTGAGACAGACGTCTTGGCTCGTGGCCCCGCGGCATGGCGGCGTCGCCTGTTTTCGGGCGGGACTGGTTCCAGCAAGCGTAGACAGCTAGGTTTCACGCGCCGTGCAGGATCGCGCCAAACGCAGCCGCCGTCTCGCCGTCATTGGAACCGTCCTGGCCTGCCTGCTGCTCGGAGGCTTCATCGCGTTTCCATTGCTCTCGGGGGTGGTGGCACCCCTGGTACCCCAGCGCGTCGAGGATGCGGTGGGCGCCGAGATGATCAAGGACACCGCATCCCACGGGGCGTTTTGCAATGCCCCGGCGGGCCGCGCCGCGCTGACGAGCCTGGTCCAGCGGCTTGCCGCACACGCCGATGCCGCCAGCTTCAAGGTCTACGTCAATCAGCAACCGGTGGTGAATGCCTTCGCGGCCCCGGGCGGCCACGTGGTGCTCTACATCCCGATCATCACCGCCGCCGACACCCCCGAAGAGGTCGCAGGCGTCCTCGCCCACGAGATGGGCCACGTGGTCGAAGCCCACCCCACGCAGGGCTTGGTGGAGTCGGTCGGCTACGGCATCTTCGGCATGATCACCTTCGGCA
>JAHZJA010000243.1 GCA_022601155.1 Deltaproteobacteria bacterium
CGATCTCTGCGAACCTGGGCGTGGTAACGGAAGGCCCCCGTATTCAGGACGCGCGGCTGCGGAAGCGGGCCTGGTAGGCGCCCGGGGAGACTCCCATGGCCCGGACGAAGGTGCGGCGCATGGTCTCGCTGCTGCCAAAGCCCACCTGCTGCGCCACCTCGTCCATGCTGGCCGCCTGGTCCTCGAGCAGCTGCTGCGCTCGCTCCAGCCGCACCCGCTGCACGAACCGCGCGGGAGTCTCTTGGGTCTGCTCGGTGAACACCCGGGCGAAGTGGCGTGGACTCATGCCCGCGTGGCGGGCCATCGTCGGCACGCGGTGGTCGCCGCCGGGCTGCTCGAGCACGGCCGATTGCACCCGACGCACCGCCTCGTGGCGGGCAGGTGGGCGGGTGAGCGCGGCGCTGAACTGCGACTGACCACCGGGGCGATGCAGGAACATCACCAACAGCCGTGCCGTCCGTAGCGAGATTTCGTGGCCGAGGTCGGACTCCACCAGGGCCAGCGCCAGATCGATTCCTGCCGTGACTCCCGCGGAGGTAAACACGCCGTCGTCTTCGACGTGGAGCGCATCCTCATCGACCTGGGTGTCGGGGTACTGACGGCGAAGCTCGTCGGTGGCGAGCCAGTGGGTGGTGGCGCGACGTCCCTGCAGCAGCCCTGCTTGGGCGAGCACGAACGCGCCCGAGCACACCGAGGCCACCCGCCGCGATGCTGCCGCGCGCCGCCGGAACCACCGCAAGAGCGTCGGATCGAACCGGCGCTTGGGGAAGTCGAGCGCTCCCCCCACCATCAGAGTATCGATCGGCCCGCGCACCCGGGACATGGACGTCGTCACCAGCGGGAGCCCGCTGGCGGTGACCACCTCGCGCTGTGGCCCCGTGACCGTCGTCCGGTAGCCGGGTCGATCGTCACCGATGGCGGTCAGCACCCGGGTCGCGGCGTCGAACACCTCCAGCGGACCGGCGAGATCCAGCAGCTGCACCCCGGGCAATGCGAGCAGGACGACGTGTCGAGCGGCCATGTCGGCATGGTGGCATGAAATGAGGGGTATTTGTCATTTCGGACATGTCCAGGATCGGACATGCTGCTCGCACGATGGCGCTGACCGAGCACCTTCACTGCCCCAGTGCGATGGCCCTGCTCCCACGTGTGCTTGGATTGGAGCTCGCCGCGCGAGGCCGACGGCTGGCCCGCAGCGTGGGGATGGGCCGGCCCGTTCCGCTGCCGCTGGAGCGTTTCGCTCCGCCCGACAGTGCTCTGGCCACGCACGCCGTCGCGCTGCTGCGGGAGCTGTCGGCGCCGTATCTCGAAAACCACTGCCATCGCACGCATGCGTTCGCGGTCGCACTGGCTTCCCATCACGGCCGCCGATTCGATGCGGAGCTGCTGTACTTGGCCTGCCTGCTTCACGACCTGGGGCTGGCCCCCGCCCACCATGGGGATGGGGCCTTCGAGCTACGAGGCGCCCGGGCAGCGCATGCGTTTTGCATCGAGCACGGTCTGTCGCCAGCCAAGGCCGAGGTCGTTCACGAAGCGATTGCGCTCCACACCTCGCTGGCGTCGGCCAATCGGGAGCCCGAGATCGCCTACGTACACCTTGGCGCCGGCGTCGATGTCATCGGCTACCGCGTCGAAGATATCGCGCGTGCGACCATCGACCGCATCGTGGAGCAGTGGCCTCGGCACTCGCTCAAGGAGGAGATCTTCCGTGACCTCGAGCGCGAGTCGGTCAATTCGGGCTCGCCGCTGACGCAGCAGCTGAAGCTGGGGCTCGGTGGTCGCATCCGAGCGGCGCCGTTCTCCGAGTGAGCGGTCGTGGGCCGACCCGTGGGCGTCGGCAGACCAGCGGTCGTGGGCCTACGATGTGTGCGCCTGCGGGTGCCGCGGCGGCGTCGGTCGTCCCGCTTTGGTATAAGCGCGCTCGATGGGACAACTCGTCGTCGTGCGTCACGGTCAGGCCTCGCTGATGAAGGCCGACTACGACGAGCTGTCCGACCGTGGTCGCGCCCAGGCAAGCCACCTGGGAGAGCACTTGGTGGCCCACGACATCACGTTCGACGCCGTGTTCTGCGGACCCGCCCGCCGTCATCGTGATACCGAAGCGCTCGCGGGGGCACAGGTTCGCGCGGCATCACGGCCATGGCCCGAGGCCCAGCCCGTCCCGCAGCTCGATGAGCACGACGCCTTTGGCCTCGTCAAAGGCGCGGTCGCTTCGTGTGGCGACGACCCCACGATCGCGGCGGCCCAGCGGGCAATGCTCGAGGCGACCTCGCCGGCCGCCCGCTCGGGGACGTTCCAGCGCCTGTTCGAGGTGATCATGGCCCGATGGCTGCGCGAGGAGCTGGTGCTCGAAGGGATCGAGACCTGGCCGCAGTTCCGGGCTCGGATCACCGAGGGGCTGCAGCGGGTGCTCGACGCGGCCGGGTCGGGCTGCCGGGCCGTGGCCTTTTCCTCGGTGGGTCCGCTGGCGGTGCTGCTGCAGCGGGCGCTGGGCACCGACGACGCGTCCAGCTTTACGACCGCGTGGCGGCTGCGCAACTGCTCACTGACGACTTTCGTGTTCGATGGCCGCGGCCGCTTCACCCTCGATGCCTTCAACGCCGTGCCGCACCTGCCCGACCCCCGCACCTGGACGTTTCGCTGATGGAATTTTCGATCCCCGAGTCGCTCGCGCCTACGCTGGTCACCTTGCGTCGGTTCATCGACGAACACGTGGTGCCCCTCGAGCCCCAGGCCCTGCAGGGCTTTGGCGCGGTCGAGGCCGAGCTCGGCGCGCTGCGGGACCGCGCGCGGGAGGCCGGGCTGTGGTTGCCGCAGCTGTCGCGCGAGCACGGCGGGATGGGCCTGTCGGTGCTCGAACACGGGATGGTGAGCGAGGTCC
>JAHZJA010000244.1 GCA_022601155.1 Deltaproteobacteria bacterium
CCGAGCCGCTACCACGGGATCATCAGGCAGGGTCATGTCGGCCGGGGCCGTCGACACGGCGCATTGCTCGACGCTCGGCAACCCCTTGACCAGCGCAATGGCCTGCGGAAGCAGCTTGGCGTCGGTCCCCATCAGCACCTCCACCGTCGTCGCCATCCGCCGTCGACGGCGCTCCAAACACGCCAGCTGTTCCTCCCTGCGCGTCCATTCGTGTTTGTCTCGGGGCGTGCTGCCGCACACGTTGGCGAGCTGTTGCTCCCATCGGGCTCGGTAGTCGTCGAGGTGACGATCGACTCGCTCCGCGGTGTCGACTGCGTACCCGGCCCCGACCTCGGACAGCGTGTGTCGCAAGGTTCGGCGACGCCCGTCGTCCCACGCCACGTCCATGCGGTCGGCCTGCGAGGCACACGCCACCGTCTCGGTGTCGGCCCCGCCGGTCGCCCCGTTCGCCACCACGACCGCGGCCGCGCTGACCATCACCACCGCGCCAACGGCCAACCGTGCTCCGTGCTTCCCCCTGGGGCTCACGGCCGCCTCCAACGCATCGAGCAGTGCGGTCATCGAAGGCCACCGGTGCTCGGCGTGGGGTCGAAGCCCCCGCGCCACGATCTGATGCACAGCTCGGGGCACGCGCGTGCTCGTGGGTGGTGGGGGCGGACCGCTCTTTTTGACCCGCAACAGCTCTCGCGCCGTGCCCCCCATGAACGGACGCTGGCCGTACAGCCCCTCGAACAACGAGGCACAAAACGCGAACTGATCGGCCACGGGCCCCACCTCCCCGCCCAAGTGCTGCTCGGGGGCCATGTACGCGGGCGTGCCCATCACCATCCCCGCCTCGGTGACCGGCGCCGAGAGTCGGTCGGTCGCCCCGCTCACCGACACCATCAATCGACCATCGACCCAGTTGGCCGCGGGCAATGGACCCGACTCCGGACGTACCCGCCCGACGGTCGGCAGCGCGAGACCAAAGTCCACCACACGAGCCCGCTGATGCCGATCGATCAACACGTTGCTCGGCTTGAAGTCGCGATGGATGAGATCCGCCGCGTGGGCCGCCGCGAGCCCACGACCTGCCTGCACGAAGATGCGCGTCACCGCAGCCCAGCCGGGTCGATGCTCCGCCAACCACGCCCGCAGCGTGCCGCCATCGATCCGCTCCATCGCGATGTACAGGCTGTCCTGCGCCACGCCCACGTCGTAGACCTCAACCACGTTCGGATGGGACAGCTGCGCCATCGCCTGGGCCTCCCGCAACAGCCGTGCCCTCCCCTCGCTCCACGCGGCGCCCAAAGGCGCTCGATCGCGGCGCAGCAGCTTGAGGGCCACCCCGCGATCGAGACGCGCATCGTGTGCAGCCAACACCACCCCCATGCCGCCTGCTCCGAGGCGACCGGTGATCTCGTAGCGACCGACTCGAGCCCCGACCACGGGCTCGGGCAAAACCCGGGTCGCCTCGTCGCCGTGGGGCCCCTCGCGATCGATCGTCGTCACCGCACGAAGATCACGGGTGACCTCCTGGTCTTCCACGCGCACCACCGCGGCCATGATGCCAGCTGTGTCCGGGGTACCTCACGGTCGCGATCGAATCCGTGGACCTAGCACGACGGCGGCGGACTGCGCGTAGGGCCCGAACATCGTCAGCAGAGCGTCGCTCGAGGCGTGAGGCGCAAGGCATCCTGGGTGTACGTCGAGCCCCGAACGACGCGCACCGACGTCGCGGGCGGTGCTTCGGCACGCCAAGACTCCGCCGCCGTCGTGCGCGGACCGAGTGCTGTGGCGGGTTGCGGTGAAGCGGGCTGCCCCCGATAATTCCACCAACGCCGTGATGAACTCTCGCTCGTGGTCCCTTCGTCGCCGTCCAATGCGGTTCGCAATCCCGCGGTCGTGGCGCGGACCTCGGGCCTTGCCCGGTCTGCTCGCGATCGTGGCCCTGGCCGCGTGCAAGAAGGGAGGCCCCCCGACCATCCTCGACGTGGGGGACCAAGTCGCCGTCGTCGGGGAGCAGCTGCTGCTGCAGATCGTCGCGAGCGATCCCGATGGAGACACCCTCACGTTCGACTTCGCCGCCGCAGGCGTTCCCGACCTCGGCAGTACGGCGGCGATCACCAAGACCCCAGCCGGCCAGGGCATCTTCACGTTCACCCCGCTGGCGAGCCAGATCGGGCTGCAGGCCTTCGATTTCATCGCGTCCGACGGCAACAACCGCGACACGCTGACCATCGCCATCGACGTCCGCGGAGCCGTGGGCGTGGGCAGCATGCCCGTGTTTCGCAAGCCGCTCGGTGCCGGCACGGTCCTCGATCTCGACCAGACCGACTGCGTCGAGATCGACATCGAGATCGCCGACCCCGACTCCACTGCCGTGGCGCTCGATCAACAAGCGCCGCTCATCGAGGGAGCCTCACTGGCCGCGGGCACCGACGGTCTGTCCGGAAGCTGGAGCTGGTGCCCCAGTCGCGCCCAAATCGAAGGGTCCGATCGCTACACGCTCAACTTGGTGGCCGACGACGGCGACAACCCGGCCGTCACCAAGGAGTTCAGCATCGTGCTGCGTCAGCGTGGCGGCGAAGACTGCCCCGGCAAGGCTCCGCTCATCAACCACACGCCGACGGACTTCCAAAGCGTGCTCGACCTCCCGGTCGTCGCCGACATCGACGACGACCTGGGGCTGGGTTCCACGCCGTACGTCGTGTACGCCACCGAAGACCCCGGCGACCCCATCGACTTCTCCAAGACCACCCTGGTCAACATGGACCTGACCTCGGGTGACATGATCGCGGGCACGTGGCAGGGGCTGGTCCCCAACTTCATCGCCAACGAGCCCGAGGGCACCGCCGCCCCGCTGTTCTATTTGATCTCGGCCTCGGACGACGACGACGCAGCGGGCGACTGCGACCACCGCACCGACTCCCCACAATCGGGCACCCACCGCGTCACGGTGACGGTCGGAAGCGGGGCCTCGGCGGCGCTGTGTGAGCCCTGCTCGTTCGACGTGCAGTGTGGGGACGGCGACGATCTGTGCCTGCCCACCAGCGGCTCGACCGGGGTGTGTGGCCAGGGATGTTCGGGCGACGGCGAGTGCCCCGACAGCTACGTGTGCTCCCCGCAGACGGTGGAGTCGGTCGAGGGCCAGACCGCGCGCCAGTGCATCCCCAACACGGGCAGCTGCAGCGGCTCGGGGGGCAACTGCCAAGACGACGACTCGGAGCCCAACGACGACCCCACGGCGGCTCTCCAGCAGCCGGCGATGCCCCCTGGCAACCTGGGGGCGCGGGTGCTGTGTGACGACGACGAGGACTGGTACGCCGTGGAGCTGAACGCCGCCGCGCAGCTGACCGCATCACTCGAGGGCGACGTTCCGCCCGACATGGACCTGGCGCTCACCGACCAGGGAGGCATCCTCATCGACAGCTCCGATGGTCTGACCTCCTCGGAGTCGATCGTCAGCAGCTGTCTCGATGCCGGGACCTACCTGCTGCGGGTCCACAGCATCGACTCCCAGCCCTCGGGAACGTACGCCCTCGAGCTCGCGCTCGACACCAGCGGCTGCGGGGGCAACATGGGCGGCGACGGCGACTGCTGCGTCGACAACAACACCCCGGGGTGCGACGACCCGGCCGTCCAGACGTGTGTCTGTGGCAACGATCCGTTTTGCTGCGACACCCAGTGGGACGACGTGTGTGCCGGCATCGCGACCAACGACTGCGACGCGTGTGGTGGCGGTGGATCGACCGGCGGTGGTGACCCCAACGAGGACTGCTGCACCGCCCAGGCCACGCCCGGCTGCACCGATGCCACGATCCAGGCGTGCGTGTGCGCCAACGATCCGTTTTGCTGTGACACCCAGTGGGATGCAATGTGCGTCGGTCGGGTGGGCTCGGACCTGTGCGCTCCGTCGTGCGCCCCCGACGACGCCGACGGTCCGTGCTGCCAGGCCAACGGAACCCCCGGCTGCGAGGTGGATGCGGTCGAGGCCTGCGTGTGCATGACCGACTCGTTTTGCTGCACCGACCAGTGGGACCAGATGTGCGTCGACAACCTGCCGCCCGCGTGCGGCTCCTGCCCCTGAGCCACACCCATTGTGGAACCAACGCAGCCGGGTATCCCCCACCCGGCCGTCCCGCGGTCCCACTACGTGAGCTGACGCATCGAGAGGGGGTGCCGATTGGGGCATTTGTCGGGCCCCGGTCGCAACCGCCGTGGGGCTCCGACGTCTACCCTCGCGTAATGGCTGCACGCACCCTGTCGCTGTACACATTCCTGCTGACGATCGTTCTGGCCCTGTCGGCCTGCAAGAAGGACGACTTCGCCAATGAGACCATCG
>JAHZJA010000245.1 GCA_022601155.1 Deltaproteobacteria bacterium
CCGACACCCGAGCCCGCAGCTCGCCCGCGAGCTTGGAGTCGCGCCCGTACTTGAGCGCCGGGTTGCGCCCCGGAGGGGCCAACCACGTGGGTGCAGCAGAGACTGAATCGGGTCGGTTCGTGGACACCATGATGGCCGGCCGGCCGGAAGAGTGACACGAACGTCAATGCTGGGCATATCAGGCGCCTCACGGGTCATGTGTTGTCGCGCACAGTCTTGGCCAGGGCCCACCCACGGCCGCTGCGAGGCTGGCGCGAGGCCATGCGCTCACCTGGAGTGAGCGGCGATCTCGGGGCCGGATGCGGCGCCCGAATCCCGGCCCCGTGGCACGATGGTCAGGGTGTCAGGCCGAACGATGAGCCCATGGTTGCTGCTCGGTCTGGCCTGCTGTGCGGCTGATCCCGCAGCGGCGGGCGGCTCGACCGAGCCGGGTGCCACGGCGACCACCACCACGGGAGGCCCCGTGGGCGGCTCGAGCTCGGGCGCGACCGGTGCCGATGGGACCGCAGGTGGATCGACCGCAACCGAGGGGGGCGAGACGACCGGTCCACCGCCGACCGATGGCCCCCGCTACGGCGACGTGGTCCAAAAATCGTCGCACAACAGCTTCCAGCGGGCAGAGGCGCTGGTGGACCAGCTGGGCTACCACCGGGTGCGCTCGCTCGAGCTCGATCTCCACGTGGGCAAGACCTTCGAGCGCAGCGTCGACGGCAACTGGTTCGTCTACCACACCGACATCATCGATGACGCGACCAGCTGCCGGTTGTTGTCCGACTGCCTCGACGAGACCGTTGCCTTCGCCCAGGCGGTGCCCGAGCACGAGGTCATCACGCTGTGGCTCGATCTCAAGGACGACTGGAGTGCTGGGCACCTTCCCGCCGACCTCGACGCAATGCTCGACGCGCGACTGGGGGCCGCTGTCCTGTCGCCAGTCGAGGTTCGGGCGCGCTGCCCTGGGGCCTCCAGTCTGGCCGCGGCGGTCACCGACCCTGCGTGTGGTTGGCCTTCGCTGGCGAGCCTGCGCGGTCGGGTGATCGTGGTGCTCACGGGCGGGACCATCGAGCAGCCCCAGGCGCCGCTGTCGACCTACGTCACGGCGGGCACGCGAGCCTTCGTCGCGCCATCCATCACCCGCCCCGGATCGCTTCGCGTGCCGTCGCCGTCGATCGCCATCTACAACGCCAACGCCTCCGACACGGGGGCGATCGCGGCCGCGGCGGAGGCAGGGTTCGTGGTGCGGGCGTGGGATGCCAACACGCGCAGCGCATGGACGCCCGCGCGTGAGGCCGGCGCCCGTCACTTGGCCACCAACGCCATCAACCTGCACCAAGATCCGTGGACGGTGACCCACGACGGGGATGGCTGGCCGTTTTCCTGCGTCGATGGATGTGCGGGCGCGGGTCCTGAGCCGGGGGCACTGATCGGGATCCGCGTCGATTCGGGCGACATCTGGGGCACGGCCGACGCGATGGTGTTCGCCCACCACGTGCAGGCGCGGCCCGGGGGGCAGTGGAGCGCGTTGGTCTCGACGCCCAACAGCTGGGTCGACCCGTTTGCCAAGGGGTGTCTGATGGCCCGGGCTGGACTCGATCCGGATGCGGCCTACTTCGCGGTGTGTCGCCCCGCGGATGACGAGCCGCTGCGTACGCAGCTACGGGCCGCGGCGGGGGAGGGCAGCACGGCCACCGAACACGACGTGGTACCGCCGCAGACGGTGGCGCCGTCGAGCGCCGCGTGGGTTCGGCTGGAGGTGGACGCCAGCGGTCTGTGTGCGACCGGCTATGGCGCGTGGCGGCGAGACAGCTGGGTCGAGATCGACAGTCACTGTTTCGAGCAACCACTGACCCACCAGGGACTCGCGGCGTCGAGTCACGACGACGGCATGGTCAAGCTACTGTTCCTCGACCCGCGTCACGACGGGCGTACGGTGAGCGCGGACGCCCTCACCGAGACGGCGGTCGGCGGTGCGGTCGGCGAAGTGTTCGACGGCCCCTTCCCCTGACTGGCCTCTACTCGACGTGCCCACAGCGAGCCGGCCGCACTACGCCTCGGTCCATGAAGTGACACCCGGAGCGGCTTGGTTCACGAAAATCGTGGTGAGAAACGAGACGCCGCGGTCGCTCGCCTACGGGCCATTGGACGGCTACCTTCGCGGTGTTGGCCATGGACTATCGACACTCGCTGATCATCGTCGCGTTGAGCGGCATGGGCATGTCCTCGTGCGGAGGTGTTGACCCCGCACCTGCGACCGACACCGATGCCACCGAGACCTCGACGGGCGACTCCGGATCGGGAGACACGGGCTCGCAGACCGAGGTCGGGCCCCACGTGCTGTACGACGTCGCACGGTTCGACCAGCCCGACTTTGCGCTGCCATACCCCAGCGTACTGCGCACCAACGCCGACGGCGCTCCACGAGCGGGGGTGTTCTTCGCGGGGGGTTCCTCCTTGATCTTCGAGTCCCTCGCCGCGGTCGAGGACGAAAAGCGAGGCTTCAGCCCGCTGAGCACGATCTACTTCCGCACCTCCGAGCCCATCGAGTTTCCGCGCCCGCTCCCCGCCCGCCTGGACACCGAAGGGCCCGCCGTCCTGGTCAATGTCAGCGAAGGGTCTCAGGCGTACGGGACCGTGGTTCCGCTGGTGCTCGACGTTCATCCCGAGGCCGACGACTACTGGGATGACGACACCGTGACCCTGCGCCCGCTGTCCTCGGCGCCCATGGTTCCGGGCGACCGCTACGTCGCCGCGCTGATGACCGGTCTCGAGACCGCCGATGGCCGCCTGCTCGAGCGTGGCCCGGGGTTCTCGTCGGCGCTGGAGGCCGCCGACGACCACGCAGAGCAGCTGAGGGCCGCCCTGGAGGCACTCGATGGGCTGGGCTTTGCACGTCAGGAGGTGCTGGCGCTGACGGTGTTCGATGTCGACGATGTGCACCGGATCCCGGCCGCCGTGCAGCAGGCGTCGCTCGATGCCGACCTCACGATGTCGTCGTGGGATCCGATAGCGGAGCACGAGGGCTACTCGGTCTTGCAGGGCACCGCCCAGATGCCCGAGTATCTCAGCGGCGCCCCTCCCTTCCTCGACCCGGGCACGGGTACCGTCGACTTCGACGGCGATCAACCCGTGATCGTGCGGACGGCTGATGTCCGCATGCACCTGGTCGTGCCCGAGCCGCCCACCCCGTCGATGCCGCTGGTCGTCTATCGCCACGGCACCGGAGGTGATGCGGCGTCGCACCACGCCAGCCCCGACGAGATCGGGCCCGTCCTCGCCGCGGTGGGGATCGCCAGTGTGGGCTACGACGCTGCGCTTCATGGTGAGCGCAACGGCGGCCCCTACGATGCGCTCGGGCGCAGCCTCGCCAACTTCGTCAGCACCCGAGACTTCTTGTTCCAGGCCTCTGCCGATCTGGTGGCGGTCTCTGCTCTCATCGAGGCCGGGTCCCTCGATGGTGTCGATGGGCAGGGCCGCGCCGTTTCGTTGTCCCGCGAGGTCGTGTTGTTCGGACACAGCCAGGGCACCCAGGAGATCGGGATGCTGCTGGGGGCGGGCGTCGCCCCCGTACCCGCGGGGGTCGTGCTCAGCTCTGCCGCGGGGGGCAACGCCACCATTGCTCTGGAGCAGGAGTTTGCGGGCACCAAGATCATCTGTCTGTTGGGCGCGCTCCAGCCGATCTGCGACCAGCTGTACCGAGACCACCCGGTCGTCAACATCGCGTATCAGGCCTCGATCGATCCCACCGATCCGATTCACTCGGCCGCGCACTACCAAGCCCCGATGCTGGTCATTCAGGGGGCGGAGGACATCTTCACCACACCCAACGGCACCGAGGCGATCATGACGGCCTCGACGACGGCCTTGATCGAGCCTGCAGTGCCGCACTCGGACGCGCTGGTCGTCGATAGCCCCGAGGTGAGCCCCTGGCCGATCCCGCCCGGTCCCGACGGCGTCGTCCGTGGGGCTTGCCAATACCCGACAGGGCACTTTGCGTACCGTGAGCGCGCCGATGCCCGCGATGCATGGCGCGGGTTCATCGAGTCGGTCGTCGCCGGTGATCCGACCATCGCGCGATGCCAGCCCCGTTGACCTCGCCGTCGCGATCCTCGGAGGTGGGGCCGGCGGTCCGGGGCTGGGGCTCGGCCCGCCGCACAAGCGGTATGCTGGGGGTACTGGCGCCATGCCCGATGACCCAGACGACGAGCCCCAGGGCCTCCCGAGCCCCGAGGGGCAGGCCGCCCGGCCGCCCAGGCGACGCCGCTGGCGACGGTGGGTCCTGGCGGTGCTCGCCCTGCTGACCGTGGTCGGCATCGTGCTCGTCGCGGCGGCCCCCGCCTATATCGAACGCCTCGTGCGCGAGCGGCTGGCGCAGTCGTGGGGCGCCGACGTCAAGCTCGACCGCATCGAGGTGCGGTGGACACGAATGCAGGTGCATCTGCATGGCTTGCAGTTCGACGACGGTGTTCGGTTGCGTGTCGACGTCGAGCGCGTCGAAGCCGATCTGTCGTGGTCCGATCTGGTGCGGGGCTCGGTACGTCCCGAGCTGTTGGTCGTCGCCCCTCGGATACGGTTTCGGGTCGAACCTGCCGGCGAACAGACTCGGTCTCAGCGCGGCCTCGAGGCATTCGAGTCGGTCGACGTCGTCGACGGCACGCTCGAGGTGGTCATCGCGACGGGCCACGGTCCGGCCGTCGTCTCGCTGACGGAGATCGAGGCGCGGATCGACGCCCGACTGGCCGCGAGTCCCACCGCGCGGATGGATCTCACCGTCGAGGCGTCCGCGACCGTTGGTGAGCACGGCCATCTGCATGCCAGTGGTCGGATGTCGTCGCGCACCCCGGCGGAGGCCTGGAGCTTTCGCTTCGAGCTGCGCCAGTTCGCGTTGGCCTCGCTCAATACGCTGTGGCTCGACCTGGTGGAGATGGACGTCGAGCGCGGTCAGCTGGCCGTGGATGGCGATCTCATGCGGACACCCAAGCGCCTACGAGGACGAATTCGGCCGCAATTCGAAGACATCGCGCTGCTGGGGGCCAACGAGGAGGCACTGCACCCGATGGCGGAGGCGCTGTTCGGGCACATGCTGATGGGCAGCCGCTCCACCATGAGCATCGACCGGGCGATGACCGAAGACCGACGGTCGTCGTTGCCTGAGCTGCTCGAGACCGACTGGCAGACCATCATTCAAGACGTGATCAAGCGCGGCTACGCGCGACGGCTGAGCACGCTGCGTGGCTTCCGCGCCACCATCGGGGATGTACGGGTCGACTTTGGGGAGGGCCTGCTCCAGCTGATGGATGTGGTGGTCGATGCGGAGTCACCCGTCATCGAGACCCCGGTGGTCGCGATCGAGCGGGTCGATGTGGTGTTCGATGCCGAGGTCACCAGCGCGGGGACTCCTGCCTACAAGCACGTCACGCTGTGGAAGCCCACGCTGACGTTCGCGACCGGGGTCGAGGGCAGCGAGACGAAGCTCCAATTCGACGAGACCTGGATCGACACGATCTCGGCGATTCCGTTTGCCACCCGCGACCTGATTGTGCACGACGGCCGCATCGATGTCTGGGACTTTCGCGGGGCGGAGGTCGTCAACGTCTTCGTCAGCGACATCGAGCTCGAGGGTCGAGAGATGGCCTCCGATCTGCATCTGCCGGGGGTACGCGGGGCCGAGCTGTCGGGCACGGGCTTGGTGCTGGGCGAGGCGCCTGCGTCGATCCGGATGGTCTACGAGCCCCGGGCCAGTCCGCCCAACCTCGATGCCGACATGCTGCTCGAGCCGGTCGAGCTGACGACGCTCGCCCCCGTGCTGCAGGCCTTCGCGGAGGTGGATGCGGTCGGGGGGCGGGTGGGGCTGTCGGCGCATCTGGATGCGCGCAACTACGAGGTCGAGGCCTCGGTGGTGCCCGAGGTTCATCGCCCACAGCTGCGCACCATCGGCGGCCGTCGCATCCGCAAGCTGTTGCTCAGCCGGGCGTTGCGACACCTGCGGAGTCACACGATCGACCTCCACTACACGATGGAGCCAGGCGACGGGCCGCTGCACTCGTTCTTCCTCGAGTTGGTGCAGGCGATCTTCTTCCGTCGCTGAGCGACGCCGCGTCGTACTGCCGCTGCGATGGGCGTTGCCCTGCCGACACCCACGGAGCTCCGGGCGTTGCTTGTGTTCAGCGGCTGCGTGCGGCATCCTGAAAAGGTTGGATGCCTGAGCGGGCCAGATTGCCAGGTGGCGGCCACGTGTACGGGCTGTTGGTCGTGGGCTTGGTGGTGGGAATGGCGTGCTCTACGCGCGGCGTGTTCGAGTGCCGGCAGGCCGACCAGTGCGCATTGCGGGGGCAGACGGGCGTGTACGAGGCCAACGGCTACTGCAGCTTTCCGGACGACAGCTGTCCGTCCGACAGTCGCTACGGCGAGCTGGCGCCCCAGGATATCGCGGGGACCTGCGTGCCCCAGCCATCGTCCACGGGATCGGCGGGCAGCGATGCCGGGGTCATGACCAACGAGGCGAGCAGTGCGGGCTCGACCTCGAGCGGAGGGCCGGTCGTCGATACTGGCGATGACACCACCATCGGTGTGTCGGGCCCGTCCTCCTCCACCGGGTCCGTGGGAAGCAGCGACTCGGGTGGGGTGGCGCAGGTCGTGGTGTACACGGCGGTCGTCAGCGGCTGCAATGACGCGGTGAACCTCGACCCGCTGATGTGCGAGGCGATCGCGTCGCCTCGCGAGGGCGCCATGATCGTCGACGGAGCAGCCGCGGGCTTTGGCCCCTACAACAGCTACGTGGGCTTCGACCTGGACGCGTCCGTCGCAGCCGACCAGGTCGTCGCGGTGACCCTTCGCCTGTACGTCACCGATTCGGCCGACGCCGAGAGTTCGTCATCGGGTGAGGTCTACGCCGTGGAGCCGTTCACCCATGGTGACCTGTTCATGGTGCAGCCGCAGACGGTGGGTCCATTGCTGGCGCCAGACCAGGGCGGGGTCACGACGGGGCAGGCGGTGGACTGGCCGCTGCCCGTCTCTGTGGTGGTCGATGGCGGACCCTCCGTCTACCTGGGGGTGCTGGCCATCGAAAATGATGGCATCGACTACTGGTCTGATGCTGGCGCACAGCCGCCTCAGCTGCTGGTCGAGCTGCAACCCTGACACGGCGGTCGATCGTCGACGGGTCGGGGAGACGACCGCCGCCTCGAGGCATCTGGCGTCTTGGGGGACGACCGCCGCCGCAGGGCATCCGGCGCGGGGGATGGCGGTGATGGGCGCCGTGCGGTCGCGGTTTCGTGCACGAACGAGCGGACGAGCACCGGGGCGAGCGGTGACCCGCAGCAACGACCGACGCTGCGAACGCTCAGCCGGCTGCGGCCGCGGCTGCGCTGACCGGCATGAAGCGGGCGGCGCCAGCGGGCCACTGCTTGGGCCTGTACAAGAACAAGATCGCCAGGGAGTCGAATCGACGGCGTCCGAGCAGCACGTTGTAGCCGCGCCCCTCCCAGGCCTTGGGCGGCCGCGGGCCCGTGTCGCGGGTCAGCACGGTCACGATCGACAGCTCGACCGTGTACGTGATCGTCGGATCGGTGGCATCGGTCCACACGTGGGTGCTCGTCTCTTTGCCAATGCGAAAGAAATCGCCCTCCGGCAGTGACTTGGACTTCTTGGCCCCACCCACACCGAGATGATCGGAGACGGTCGCAGGCGCGACCAAGCCCTTGGTGTGCGACGAGACCACGTGCACGCGCTTGAGCTGTGAGCTGGCTTCGGCCCAGACCGAGGGCTCCACCGTGATCGAGAAGTCGTGCTGGGCACCATCGAGGGTGAACGACAGCGAAGTCGAGGTCCCAAACTGCTCGGGCTCGAAGATCAGCTCCGAGCGCGCCTGCTCTTCGCCTTTCTTCTTCTTCTTCTTTTTCTTCTTGGTCCCGTCGTCGACGTGGCGGTAGGCGACGGCGGTGAGCGTGACCTTCTTGACGTGGTCGGAGGACCCCTCGGTCACCGCCATCTCGTCCTCGAACAAGCACGCATACTGGAGCTTCTTGGCGCCCGCGGGGTCGTTGATGATGAACCGAACGCGATCACCCTCGTGCCGATAGCCGACGATCACGACGAAGTGACCGCCGGGGTCCGAGCCCTCCCGGAGGTAGCGCCCGGTCTTGATGTTGGCGATGAGCGGCAGGCCGGCGTCGAGGGAGTCCTTGACGAAGGTCGCCCAGTTGTCACCCTTGGTGGCGTTGATCGAGAACGTCTTGGTCTTGAGCTCGAAGTACTTCTTGAGCACGTCGGTCGGCCCGACGGGTTTCTTCGAGCCGTTGACGATGCGGCCGCTGCTCTTTTCCTGCTCGGGGACGATCCAGTTGGTCGCGTCCAGGTCGACCCGCTCGATGGTGCCGTCCTCCTTGGTGCAGTCCACATAGGCCGGCAGCTCGGTGAACTCGTCGGCGTACTTGGCCTCGTCGTGCTGCCGCAGCAGCCACGCCACGCGCATGGGCCACCAGTGCGCATGGTTGGGGGCATAGCGGAACGAATCCTCGGCCATCTCGGTCCGCGCGACCTTGTTCTCGTCCCACTTGACCTCGCTGACCGCGGTCCAGCCGTTGGCCTTCCTCTTGCTCTTGACCTTGCCGCGAAGCTTGTTGAGGGCCTTCATCCCTGGGCCCTTGGAGAACATGGCCGGGCGGTAGTCCTCCTCTAGATCCTTGACGAACTTGTCGTACAAGGTGATCCAGCTCTCGTCGAGCGTGGGGTCGGCGTCCGGGCTCACCAGCACCCGCAGGTAGCGGAGCACCATCGTGAACGAGGCGTAGGAGCAGCCCGAGGAGCCCATCGACAGCAGCCCCTCTTTGGTGTCGCGGCAGACCACGCCGCCCCAGTTGCGGTTGGATGTGTCGGGGCCGTCCGGATGGAAGTACCGGAGGATCTGCTTGGCCAGCGGGTTTGCCATGCTGGCATCGGCCTGGTTGAGGGGCTCGACCGCCAGCAGCACGTCGAGCTTGCGGCGCAGGTTGTGCACCGCCACCGTGTGGCGCACCTTGCCGGAGCCGGCGTCGATGATCTTGACGTAGATCTCGTAGAACTCGCCGTCGCCCACGATGTGCTTGTCGTCTTCCCCCAGATCGATGGGCTCGCCCCGATAGTGCGGGATGGCCAGGGTGTGGACGTCGGCCGAGCCTTCGAAGCGAATCTTGACGGTGTCGGCGCCCTGCGGCCCCGAGTAGTGGGGCACGACCGAGTCCACCTCGAAGCGCACGCCTTCGGGCCGCGCGGCTTCGGGGACGAGGTCGCCTTCGAACGTCGCGATCTTGTCGTCGTCTTCCTTGGTCTGCTTGCGCTTGTCGTAGTCGTCGATCTCGTGCTCGCGCGCGTCGGCCTCCCAGATCTCGATGCGGGCGCGGGCCGGAGCGTTGGGGGCTCGGACGAACACCAGCTCGATCGGATCGTCGAGGGTGGCGTTGGCTGGCGAGGTCCAGCGTACGTTCCACTTGTTGCCCATGATGCGTGTTCTCGTCCTTCGGGAGCTGGCGGCGACTCAGCCGAGCGGAGGGAGCGGCGGATCGAAGTCGTCGTCGTCGTCGGGGTAGGGGTCGTGGATGTGGCGGGTGTGCGCCAGCTCGTCCACCCCGGTGACAGGGACCTCCCACTGGGGGTTGCTGTGGAGCGGACGCGCGGGGGCCTGCGGCCGGCCGAGGCCCGGGATCTGGTGCACGTCGGCTTCGTCGTGCGGGTCGTGCCCGGTGTAGCGCGTGCCACAAAACACGCCCGCCCCGTCGACCTCCACCCAAAAGTCACCCCAGGGAAGCTCTTGCTCGCGGAGGTTGCCCTGGGCGTCGGTCGTGCCGCTGCGCTCGTGGGTGCGCTCGGGCAGCGGCCCCACCAATCGGTACTCGCGCTCCACCAGCGGCTCGTCTTGCCATTGATCGTGCAGCTGCACCCAGACCTCGTAGTCGACGCTGTGCTCGGGAAGCCAGGGCTCGGGGGGGACCGGCTCGGCGCGGTAGCGATCGGAGCCGTACACGTCGACACCGGGCGGGGTTGCTCCCAGGTCGGGCATCTCCACGTCGTCGAAGAACAGGATGTCGACGCGGCGGTTGGTCTCCGACTGGTATTCGTCCAGTGCGGTGGCCTCGACCGGCCATTGCTCGCCGCAGCCGAGCACGTCGGGCTCGGCCCAGATCATCTCGGCTCGTAGATCGGCCAGGAATCCCAGCTCGGCGAGGCCCTCGCCGATGGCCTGGTCGTACAGCGCGAAGAAGGCCAGCCAGTCCGGGCGGTCGACCGAGCCCTCGAGGGGCAGGGTCCCCGCGTGGTGGTGGTTGAAGGCCTCGCGAAATGCACGCAGAGCGCTGCGGGTCTGGGGGCCCTCGTCGTTGTCGATGGGGCCGGGGTCGCACGGCCAGCCGTGGATCTGGCTGGCCCACCGCAGCACGGTCTGGACGTCATCGATCGCGTAGTGGCCCGTGCAGTGGTCGGCCCAGCCCTCGCGGTCACCTGCGATGACCAGCGCGACGTTGCGGGCCCGGGCCTCCGACAGCGTCAGGTTGCCGCTGTCGCTGCCCGTGGTGTCGGTGTGGCCGGCAACCAGCACCGAGCGTGGATGGTCGCCGATGACCGAAAACCCGATCGCACTGGCGATGGCACTCAGTGGCGTGACGCGGGAGCCCGAGGGCGGCTCGGCATCGGTGTCGGCCTCGGCCGCCGTGTCGGGCTCGGGCAGCACGATCGCGCGTGCGAGGCCGAACTGGATCTCCGACATCTGCACGATGCTGACGGTCGGCCGCTGCACGACCAGGCGGTGGCCCTCATCGACGGCGAGTGCGATGCCTTGCCCCGAGACGTCCTTGGCCGCAATGGCGAGATCGTTGGTCTGAGGCGTCAGCGGGCTGGGCGGTGGCCGCTCGGCGAACGGCGGCAGGTGGATGCCCTCGGGAAACCGCACCCGACAGGTCGAGCGGGTCGGGAGGTTGTCGAGCCGAATGTGGGCCTGCCCGTCGAGCGCCTCCATGCGCGTCGAGCCGTCGGCGAGCTCGACCTCGATGGTCACGCCCGCCAGTGGGACGCCATTGGCGTGCACGAGCCACAGCTCGAGCCAGTGCAGCTGTGGCTGTGGCTCGGGTTCGGAGTCCGCCCCCGAGTCGGGCCCGTGCAGGGGCGTGGTGGGGAGCGGGACGTCTTCAACCAGGTCGGTCAAGAACGGCACCTCGTCTTGGGACATCGGAGGCCGGTCCCATGCCACGCGGTACACCGCCAAGAGACCGCCTGGGCGGTGGAGCTCGGCCGCGACTTCACCGACGACGGCCGTCGGCGCGCCGCGATGGACGGTGGGACCGGTGGGCCCGCGGACGGTTCTCCACAGTTGGGTGAGCTCGTCGAGCCAGCGCGCATCGTCGAGGCGGTCGTAGACCAACCGTACGGCCTCGGACGCGGGCACGGCGGGAAACTCTCCCGCGACGCCGCGCCGCCGGGTTGCGTGTTCGAGCACGTACAGCGTGCCGTCGTGACCTCTAAACTCCAGCGACCGCTTCATCGCGAACCGTGGCCAAGGTTTCGTCTAAACGGAGGTGTGTCAAGCATGACCCCGATGTCGTAGGGGATGAACCCGGCGGAATCGATCGGGCTCGCGCGATCACAGCCCGGCCATGAGGCAGGTCTTGGGATCGATCCCTGGCCACACCTTCGGACTGGCCTGCCAGCCGCAATCGTTCATAGGTGCCGGAGGGCGACCACGACCGCGCGACGGGCGCTGCTCTGCAGATCCGTCGACGACACGCGGTTGGTGTTCACCTTCGACAACGGCTCCTGTTGGGGGAGCACGGCTGGGGGAGCACGCCGTCGGACGTTCGGGGA
>JAHZJA010000246.1 GCA_022601155.1 Deltaproteobacteria bacterium
ATCTGCCTCAAAATTGCTCCACATCATGACTTCACCAGTCTCGATGTCGTCGACGCGCTCGATGTCGCATTCGCACAGGGCGCCAAAATCGTCGAAGAGCTGGTTCTGAAAGTCGACATCTTCGCCTGTGAGGATCCCGCCGATCCGACATCACGCACGGCTCGACCATGAGGCGTGAATGCTGCAGGTTTGAGTCGCCAATTCCTACGACTTCATGCTCAAAAAGCTCCGTCTACATGTTTGCACACGGACAAGAGCCCGGTCCTCGCCATTGCCCCTGCTGTTTTCTTCACCATGAACAGAATGGCTTTGGGGCGTGACGCAACGCGCGGGCACACTCTTGGGGTCCGTTTGGCAACCATGCTCTTGCCCACTCGTACGTTAGTTACTCCACGACAGAATCACTATGCGCGGAGTAATCGGCTGAAATCGGCACGGTGGTCCGTTCGATGTCGAACGACCACTCATCTGGCGATCAAGGGGCGTCCCAGACCGTCGTGCTCGGCTTCAGGTGTGGATCCCGGGGAGCGACAGGCGCGACAAACGCGCAATGCTCGATAGCGCTCCGAGAGACTGTAATGTCAGGAGAACACCTCAACCGAATCGCACGCCGGGCTTTTTCGACGAAAGAGGCGATGGCTGAATAGGTTCTTCGTCGGTAGGTGACCGCCCATAGGGCGGTGTCTCGCGAACTGCAAGACGACATCGTCCATGACGGAAGCCGACGGGCACGTGCATGGCGACGTGACCGTCGAGGGTCACGTGACGGCGATGACTATTGCTGCGACTCTCACTGTGTCAATGCATGTCCATATCCAGTGCCATTTGTATTTGAAAACCGACTCGAGTCGACTACATTGGGTGGGTGGCAGTGCTCGTTCGATTGGACTCCGAGATGTTCTGGTCACCTCCGAGCGAGGCGCTCATCGGTCGGTCCAGGATCTGCAAGCTTCGACTGAATGCACCCGATGTATCCAAGGAACATGCGGCGCTGCGGTGGAGTCGGTCGTGCTGGCAGATCCGAGACCTCGGGAGTCGCAATGGAACGTTCGTAGGTGGAAAGCGTCTGAGCCCGGGTGCCGTGTCTCGCTTGAGTGCGGGAGTGACCATCCGGTTCGGGGACGATGCCGCGTATAGGCTCGCGGAAGTCGGCCCCCCCTGCCAGGCCGGGCATGGCCACCACGAGGAGCGAGGCGACATGAAGGCGGCCCTGGCGTCGCCGCCCGGCGGGAGTTTCCTGGCGACGACGCTCGGGAGCGACGCGGGAAGGGCGTCGTTGCAGCTCCAGCAGCAGGATACGGTGCTGCGGTTTCAGGTCAGCCGAGACGAAGAGAATGTCCGCATGATAGTGAGCACACGGGGCGGAGACATCGATCTCGAATCCCGTGCCCACCACTACGTGGCGTTGTTGCTGGGACGACGCCGGCTCGTCGATGTGGAAGCCGGAGTCGTCGACGCCGAGCAAGGCTGGCTGTACGTCGACGAGCTCGCTCGACAGCTGGGCACGACGCGGACCCACGTCAACGTGGCGCTCCATCGTCTGCGCAAGCAACTCATCGCCCACGGGTTCTCCGACGCCTTTGGCGTCGTGGAGCGCCGGTCGTCGTCGGGCCAGCTGCGGATTGCGGTCCGAAGACTCGAGGTCTGTTCGGCGGGTCGATTTCCATCTCGTCGGGCTGGGTCTGGAGCATAGCCGTGCAGCGGCCCCCGGCCTATCGCCCAAGCGCGTTGCAAATGCACCCCCGCTGGGATCAATCGCGAATCTGCGTCACCCAGCCGGCCTCGCTCAGCCTCTACTCCATGCGGCAATGCGGCCGCCAGCACTACGACCACCGGATCCGCCTTGGACTCAACGGGTCCTCGCCTCTTCCCCATCTCCGGATCCCGCCCTCCACCGCTCGCTCGTGGATCCGGAGAGGGTCCCCTCGTGTCGAATCGGCGAACGAAGGCCGCGTCGCCTGAACTCGAGCTCGCCGAGCTTCGCGCCAAGGCTGCCTACAACTTCGCTATCGCCTCCCTGCCGCTCGTTGTCCTGCGGACCTTCGAGTTCCGGCTCGACCATCCGCCTCCTCAACGGCACCAAGATCTACCCGCACGCCGTCATGGACAACTTCTCGCGCAAGCTCCTGGCCTGGCAACTGTCGGAGCAGAGCCCGCTGCGGCACGACGTGTGAAGACACCGCGAAGCCCTGTCGCGCTACCGAGGGGCCCACGAGTCGCGCGCTCGAAAACGCAGCCGTGGCATCGTCGATGCCCACGGCTTCGTTTCGGTTCTCTCCGCTGGGGGCGGATACACGCAACAGACGTCAGACGTCAGACGTCGCGGCCCCCGAAGAGTGCAACGAGGGCGCACTTGTCCCCCGCACTGAACTGACCGACGGCCATGTGGTCCAGTGCTGGATTCATGATCGAGTTGGCCTCGCTCTGTGGCGTATTGGGGATGTGGGCCCCCGTCGCCTGACCGGTGTGTTCGAATCCCATCGCGTGGCCGATTTCATGCATGATGACATGCGCGCCTTCGTCCCGCCCCAGACCATCGACCTCGGGGTAGACATAGATCGAATTGAACGGCTCGATGTAGATCCCGCCCGAGTTCACAGGGACACCAGTGAATGCCAACGTGTCCTTCACGTTGGCATTAGGCGGTATGATGTGAGAGTCTTCCGTGCTGTAGATGTCGATGATGAACGGACCCCCGAAGTCACCGACCGGACAGTCCTCCGTGAACTCAGTCTCGACAAATCGGTACTTCAGTCCCAATTGGGCACTCATGTCCTTCCAGCGCTTCACGCCTTCCCGCACATGCGACAGTAGCTCCAAGTCGTCGCTGATGGAGTTCGTGACGACACAAATCGTTGCCCCCTGCGGGAGGTCGACCACGTAGGGCGCCCTCACCTGGCGAAAATCCACGTTCTCCGAGGAGGCCGACTCGTCGCAACCGGTCGCGTTCGAGATGAGTAAAGGGATGAAGGCCAGGGGTACCAGCCATTGGCCCAATCTACTGCGATGTGAACACTCTTCCACGATGTCCTCCTGAACTCGTTTTGGGGCGATGTCCCGAGAGCTACTCGACATGGGCGCAAACCGAGGCGGCCATGAATTTCTCAGCCGAAAAAGTGTTGGCGTTGCTGTCGCTGGTGCTCTCCTTGAAGAAGTCCTTGCTCCTCAGCTCTTGGAGCCGGGCTTCGAGGTCGCGCTTCATCTCGTTGGTCCACCCAGCAAGGGTGAAGAAGCCGTTCACGACGCTTGCAAGCTCCATGGCGCTGCGGCCATTGGGCATCGTACCCAGGAATTCGCTGCTGTTCGCGGCCGGCTGGCTGCTCACGATGAAGAAGCCAGCCGGGGCGACGGTGAGGTCCGGGCTCCTGTCCGGGTGCAACATGTGGACCGAGCCAGCCAGCACGAAGTCGTTGACGACCGCCGTCTCGGCCGTGGCGGTCTGCGGATACACCGCTGTGGCGTAGGCCTCGAGTCCGACTCGAACACTCTGGCTGACCTCGAGCCCGATGCCTTGATCGAAGATGTGGGTGGTATCACTCGTGTCGAGTCCCCAGGTGGCGTTGGCGCGTACTTGCTGGTGATAGGCCGTGCTGTCGCCGGCCTCCACGATGAGACCGTTGGAGAGGGACTGTGCGGCGTTCTTCGCGTCTTCCGATGCCTGGTGGCCGCCCGTCTTGGGGTCGAAGTCCTTGCCGTCGAAGAAGTCCGCCGCGAGCTTGGCCAGGTCCAGGACGAGCCTCCAATTGGGAGTCGCACTGCTGGAGCGTTGGACCTGAATCGACTTCTGGACGAGGGGCAACCTGGTGTCCTGGTCGCCTCTCTGAACGGTGGTCATGCCCACGATGTAGCCCTGCGCGCGCGCATGGGATGCACCAACTAGGGAGGTCTCGGTGCTGGCCCTGCCCGCGAGGGCGCCAAAGAAATCCGACTTGATCTTGAACTGGACCTTTCGATCGCTGTACTGCGGGTCCGAGCAGACGACCAGCAAGGCGACGGATCCTTCGTTCCTCGAGCCCAGCTCACCATGGTGAGCCCCCGACTCGATGTGTTTGGCGAATCCTCCTGGAGTATGGCCTCGGACGAAGCCTGTGTATGCATTACCGTCACCCCAGGTCTTCACCGTCGGCCGAGAGCTCTCCAGCGCGTCTTGGTTGTACTCTTGCTGGGTTCGGCCTTCGAGATCGTCGGGCTCGGGCGCATCCATCGACTCGCCGAGTTGGGGCTCTTGCGCGTCCAGACTCCGGGAACCGTCGTCATGTCCGCTTGCGGTGATGCTGAGCGCCACATCGCAGGGGCTACCGCCCGACCGAAACACACTGGCCATCTCCGTGAGAGAGCTGATGCACTTGCCGCCAGCGGCACAGCCTTCCTCCGAGTGTCTCCAGGTCAGATCCCGAGCTCGAGCCTCGAGATAGTCACTGACGTCGTCCTCGCCCTTCCGCGCCGACCAGTCCTGGAGGGCCGTCATGACGTCGCGAGACACGAGGTGCACGGCCATCGGCTTGGCCCGGGCAACCTCATGGACGGCCGATTCGGAGGTTTGCCCCTCATCACAGGCGATGGCCGGCAACCCCAGCGCGAGCGTACAGGCCAACGTCGACTTGATGGGTCGGTAGATTCATGGTTCCGTCTTCTCCAGTCTTGATGTCGTGGCTCGTTGCACTTTGTTGGCTCTACACATCACCGAAGTCGACTCGAGTGGGCTCGCTCGAGTACCACGACTCGCACTTCACCGTGGCTTCCTGGTTCGTCTCAGCGTGGGTCCATGTCCCATCCTTCAGCTGCCAGGTCGGTGTGCTGATGTCCAGCTCCATGTCACCAGGGAAGGGAGAGACTCGCCAGAGCACCGCGTCCGCATCGATATTGGCTCCACCGAATGGATCCTTCAGAGGGCCGACCTGGACAGGTGAGATTTCGAACCGGTCTGTGGCGTGGCCATTGTCCTGCAGTACCCATTTCCACGGTGCCTCGTCGGCGTTCTCCTTGTAGACTCCGTGTTCACTGTTGTCGGAGGCGCCGCTGTCGAAGCCAATCACCTCGCAGGCCGCCAGCTTCTCCACGCTGTCGATGATGTCGCTGGTGTCGCCGCAGCCGTCTTCGCTCCTGTCGGGCCCTAGATCTAGCTGCAGTTCCTCGGTTCGGTCGCAACCGACCGTGAACCCGCCCACGGTGACCGCCGCGAGCATGGCCAATCGTAGGGCGCTCTGGGGGCGCATTGCGATTCGTGGAGAACCCTTGGATGTCTTGATCGTGTTCTTCATTTTCTGCATCTCCTTCGTTTCATCTGTCGCTACCGGGCAAGCTTGGCCATCGCGGTCAACGATGAACCTCCGCCCCGCGGTATCTCGGTCGAGGCGATTGATGGTCGTGCTCTCGAGTATTCGTATATGCAGTCACTCCAGGGGAGAGGCACTATGCGCTGAGTAATCGGTTGTAATCGGTACGGCCGCCGATTCGGCTCCACGAGCATTCACGGCCGACCCAAGGGGGTGCCCGGTGGACCGAGCGCTTGGGCGGGGTGTTGAAGTTCTACGCGCGGACAGCCTGACCATGCCCATCGCCGTCCCAGAACCCTCGTTTCGGACCCAAGCTGGTGAGCGGGGGCTCCCTTCAGCCCAGCGGAATCACGTAGTTTCGGCTCGATCGTAGGGGGACAGGATGGGAAACTTTCGGCCGATGGAGGCCTGGATCGCCGCCGCGCACCCGTGCGCCGATAAAAAAGTTTCGGGGAATCACGACGCGGCGGTGCAGGACCCCCCATGAACCGCTCAGTGCTGTTGCTCGCCTGCCTCGGCCCTCTCGCGTGCTCCCCCCGAGCCGTCGACGCCGGAGTCATCGAACAAGTCGACACCGAGGCCGGCTCGGGCGGGCTCGCGTCTGAGGGCGACGGGGGCAGCGTGGACGCGGCGGACGATGGGGGCACCTCGAGCGACGGCACGGCTCAGGACGAGCCCGAATGGTCGCTGTACCTGGGCGAAGATCTGGAAGCCATCACGATGAACCGCGTCGGCAACGGAGTCGTGGTAGCCCTGGAGCCGAGCGTCAACGTCGACATCGACACCGACACCGTGGTCACGCAGATCTCACGCACCGGGGAGACCGTGTGGTCGCGCTCCGTGCCGGGGGCCCGCGTCTTGTCCGTCGCCCCCCTCCCCGAGGGGGGCTTCGTGCTGGGCGGTGCGTCCCGGGCGGATTCGCTCGAGGAGCGGGCCCCGATGGTGTGGCTGCTCGACGACTCGGGCGCGGTGCTTCGCGAGGAGGTGGTCGGCGAGACCGGCCGCATCTCCCACGCAATGCCGGTGGGCGGGGGACTGGCTCTGTTGAATTACACGTTCAGCGCGGTCGCAAACGTCGCCTTCACCGACATGCAGCTGCAGGTGCAGTGGACCGAGCCGGTCGAGTTCCAAGGCAACGGCCCCGGGAGTGTGACCCACGATGACCGCGCGCTGTTCTTCGGGGCGTCGAACACGACCGCCAACAGTGTGCTCACCGTGGAGGTGGGCCCGACGGGGCTGGAAATGCTCTCCTTGGCCATTGCCGGCGACAGGATGGGCCTGTCCGGCTCCGGCGACGACCTCTCCCTACAGGCCTGGAACTTCGAGGACGACTTCATTGCCCTGACCCGCTGGTCGGACGGACGAACGGTGGAGATCCCCATCGAGGGCCTGGAGTCCACGTGGTCCGCGTCCGATCGTCGCGGGAACTTCGTGCTCGTCCGCGCCACCGTGGGCGACGACCCCGGGCACCTCGAGCTGCGCGAGGTCACCGAGGACGGCGAGGTGGCGGTCCGGCTGTTGGACGAGCATTCCCCGTCCCGGCCCCGGTTCGTCGAGATCGCGGACGACTCCTCGATCTACATCGCGGCGACCGAGGGCGACGACCGCTTCATGCCCCAGGGCGTGTGGCTGCACCGCCGCTGGCCTTCGCTGTGAGCCGCCCCCTGTCGGCGGTCGAGCGATCCCTGACCGTTGGCGGCCCTGGCGTCTCCGCTGCGCCCATCTTGCGAGCGCCGAAGAACGTGCGGCTCGCAACCGAGCTCCAGGCTCGGGGCTGGTTTGCCACCATTTCCCAAGGGGCCAAGCTCGCGCGATCGCCCTGGTGCGGCGATCGTAGGTACGGTGGGGGCGGTGCTGCTCGCCGCCACGCTGTCCGCCCACTTGGTCGCCCCGAGCCCGATCCCACGAGGCCAGACCCAAACCGCCACGGCGTCCCCCGATCGCACAGTGCGGTGGCGCTCGGTGGAGCATTGCCCGAGCGAGAGCGACTTCACCGAGCAGCTCGACGCGCTGCTGGGACCCCAGGCAGCGGTCCACACGGCGGGCATCCTCAGCGGAAACGCAGGTGCCTTCCACCTCGAGCTGGAAATCGAAGTCGATGGACGCCGCGAGCAGCGAGCCTTGAACGCCGCCGACTGTGCGCTGCTGACCCGCGCGGGCGTGCTCGTCGTCGCCGTCACCACGGATGCGCTCGGCACCGCCACCGTGCTCGCGCCCCCCATCGCGTCCTCGCCGATACCTCCAGCTCCGGTCGGGCGTGTCACCGATGACGACAACCTCGCGGTTTCAGCCCCGAGCATCGACGACCTGGCTGTTGGGCCCATCGAGCCGCGGCCTGAGGCCCAGTGGGCGGACCGTCCGGTCTCGTCGCCGGCCGAACGCGACCCCCGGACCGCCGGACCGCTCGGCATGGAACTCGCCGCACGTGCGGGCGTGGGCGTGGGCCTGACACCGCGGGTCGGTGCGGGCTTCGAGGGAATCGTCGGGCTACGGCTCGGTCGGTTGCGCGTGATGGCGCTCGGCTTCCA
>JAHZJA010000247.1 GCA_022601155.1 Deltaproteobacteria bacterium
GACCCCGATGGGGATGCTCGGTTCCTTTTCCCGCGGAGGGGGCGGGGCCATGCCGATGTGCTGCGACAGGATCTGAAACGCGTTGCCCTCGTTGAAGGGCAGCTCGCCCGTCAGCATGCGATACATCATCACGCCGACCGCGTAGATGTCGGAGCGGATGTCGTTGGTCGTGCCCTGCGCCATCTCGGGCGCCATATAGGCGACCGTGCCGAAGACCTCGTTGGTCGAGGTGAGTCCCTCGGTCTCCTCGTCGGCTCCACTGGAAAACTTGGCGATTCCGAAGTCGAGCACCTTCATGAAGTCGCCCTCCATGCCTGGTACCTCGACCAGGAAGCAGTTGCTGGGCTTCATGTCGCGGTGGACAATTCCCTGGGCGTGGGCGGCCTCGAGAGCCGATGCTACTTGCAGCAGCAGCGCCCGCGTGCGTGGCCAAGACAGCCGCCCCTGAGCCTTGAGCAGATCGCCCAGGTCCGCACCTGGCAGCAGCTCCATCACGAAGTAGACACGTCCGTCCTCAGTCTCGCCGAAATCCGAGATGTCGACGACGTTGGGATGCTTGACGCGGGTGGCCGCCTTCGCCTCCCGCAAGAAACGCTTGCGGGCGATCTCCTGGCGAGAGAACTCGTGGCGCAGCAGCTTGATCGCGACCCGCTTCTCCAGCTTGGTGTGGATCGCCTCGTACACGGCACCCATGCCGCCGATGCCGAGCCGCTGGGTCAGCTGATAGCGGTCGAGGACCTGTCCTGAGATGTCGGGTTCGAGCGGTTCGCTGGCGGCGGTCACGAGGACTCCGGGGTTTTGGGGCTCAGAACCGGCCCCGCACCGTCAGCCCGGCGTGACGGGGTGACAGCGCGGGGGCGAGGGCGATGTTCGATGGACTGCGACGTCGGTGCATGATGATCTGGACGACGCCCCCGATGGTCACCGCTGTGCCGATCCCCAGGACTACGCTCCCCGAGATCAGAAACCGGCGGGCGCGATCGTCTTGGTCCGCGATGTAGTTGACGCGCTCCTGGGTCCCCGTCTCGTAGCCGGGCTCCTCGTTTGCGAACCGCTCGGCCTGTGCGGGCACCGTCCAGTTGCCGACGAGGACTCCGGCCCCCACGGCCATCAGTGCGCCGCCGCTGGCCGCCAGCGCGATGCCCAGGGTGCTCGGGCCCGACGGTGGAGGCTCGTCGATCGCACCGTCGCTACGCCTGGTGTCCGGGGAGGGGTCCGGTTCCGTGGGGGTCTGGGTGGGCGCTGGCTCCTCGACCAGCGCCGGGGCCGGGTCTTCGGGCGGCTCGTCGGTGGAGGGCGCCGCCACCTCGGACATCGCGGCGATCTTCTTTTCGACCGCGGAGCGCGACGCCTCCAGTTCGGCGATGATCGTGGGCCCGACCTTGGCCTTGCCGTCGGGTCGGTTCTTGATGCTCTCGAGGAATTCGGTCACCAACGCCAGCTGTCGCTCGAGGACCGCGCGACTCTGCTCCTGCGCGACCAGAAGGTCATAGGCGCGCATCCCCTTGCGGATCGGAATCGAGCCCATATACGAGGCGCGCTCCTCCGGAGTCAGCCCGTAGTAGGCGGCCCGGTACTTGGCGATCGCCTCGTTGTACTCGCCTTGCTCGAGCAACGCGTCACCTTCGCTGACGAAGGCCTGGCTACGCTCGAGCTCGGAGCTGCCCCGTCGCGGTGCCGCGTCCGCTCGCACCGGAGCGTTGGTGGCCACGAGGGCGGCGGCGAGCGTCAGCGTCATCGTGGCCCGGGAGCGGCTGGCTGAAATCATGGTGACACGACGAGTGGTGACACTCGCTTCTCTTGCATCATAGGCGGACTCGGAGCGCGTCGAAACGCCTCGCGAGAATTCGATCTACGCGGTCGCGCGAAAACGCTCTATTCCAGCATGACATGCAGGATCTCTTGGTGGCCATCGGCGGACTCCCGCGGTGCCCGTGGCAGCCCGAGCTGCGTACCCACCAACTCACCGAAGCAGCTGCGTACCGCGTCTGAAAGCCTGGTTGTCGCCGTGCAGCGGTTGGACCTCCGTGACCGGCAGTCGGTAGGATCGGGGCCGACGGACATTGGGGTGATGATTGTCCCACCATGTCGCTGATGTCTGGATTCGAGTAGTGCGTGATCGCGACAAGTGGTCACGTCTCGGTCGCTTCCCAATCCTGTGGGACGCAGACTGACCGAAGGCGCTTGCTTCCACCGCGCGAGGGGCTCGGTCTGGTCCCGAACGGGCCAGACTCGTGTCCCCTCACTAATACAACTAGTCAGTCAATAGCTGCGCGACTTCGCGCAGGCGGTCAGGACCCGATGCGATGTGGAAATGGATTGTCGACAATGCAATCATCGCCCGGTCGTGGTGAGAGACGTGATGCTGCCGACCGGCTTCGACGATCTGCGGGGTAGCGTCTTCGGTGAGCGCTACCAGGTCGACGAGGTCCTGGACACCGGCTCCCGACACGTGCGGTACGGGGCGACCGACACCGAGCAGGAACGGCAGGTCGTCGTCCGAGTATTCCGACCGCTGCGGCTCCACGACCAGGCCACCGTTGCACGGCTGGACAAGAGGACCACGGCCGCGGCGCGGATTCGTCACCCTGCGGTCGAGACCTTGCTCGAGGCGGGGGAGCGGTTCGACGGCAAGCTCTACGCCGGTGATCTCCGCGATGATCTTCATCGTCCCACGGCAGACCGGGCACTCCAGCACGTGCACAGCGAATACACGCATCATGAGCTCGCGCCACGTCATCCGTCGGGGTGCGCTGGCCCTGGGCGAGTACGAGTCGCCCGACGTGAGGGCTGGTGGCCGCTCGGAGCCCAACCGCACCGACGGGATGCCACTGGCGTCCACGCCTCCCCTCGCGCTCGGATCGCCTCGGCGATCGGTTGCAGGCGTTGCGACCGGGCCATGCACACCCGACACACCGCGCTGTGGGGGACCGACCTGCACCGTCCGGTCGAGCCTGGGGCCGCTGGACACGACGCTCTTCGAACCCGGCCCCCGCGTGAACGCGCCGCCGATCACGGGTGACCCGGCGTCGATGGCTCGCCGTCGATCGGCGACGACCTGTCTACGGAGCTTCGACCCAGGGGCGAGGACGCCGGGATACCGGAGCAGATTGGCCTGTGGTGGAGGAATCAGGGCGACGAGCTTCTCGATGAACTCAATGGGGGTGAATACGACGCCAAGCGTGCCATCTCGCCAGGGCTTGCGGAACCGATAGTAGAGCTTGCCGTCGGGTCGCCGACCAAGCCGCTCGGTGGCCACCGGGGGGCGTGCGGTGTATCGAACCAGCCGTTCGAGACGCTTGCGATCGAGTGCTGGTACGGCGACGTCGGCGTGCAGTGAGAACCCCACAACGCGGGCACAGCGAGGGGAGGTGACGTGCTCGAGTGCCTCGACGGTGACCCGGTCGCCGACGCGCTCGATCTGTCGACCCGCACGCTCACCCGTCGCCACGCGGCCGAGGATCGAGGATCCATACACCGCCGCGAGCACGGGGTCGTCGGTGGCCAGAGCGTCGGGCTCGGGGTCGAGTTCGTCGAGGAGCTTGCCCGCACGCTCGAGGGCCCGACGCACGCTGCGGCCGACCTTCTTGGTGAGCGCGACGATCTGCTCGTCGGTCGGCGGCGGTAGGGGCACGAATCGGACGGAGCCGTCGTCACGGGTCGTGTAGACGCCATCGAACAGCAGCGAGTGATAGTGGACGTTGAGCGCCAAGGAACTTCCAAAGCGCTGAATGAAGGTGATGCCTCCGGGCTTGCCACCGACGATTCCATGGCGACGCCTGGCCCGACGACGAAGGTCGGCGAACACAGTGCGCACAAAGGCTCTCAGCGCAATGGTGCACGCGTGCTCGTCGTACGCGAGGCGATAGCGGATCCGATACGGTAAGGAGAGCACCCACTGTCGCACGGGAACTTCGGGAACTACGTGATCTGTGAGCCGGGCGGCGGTCTCCGCCATGCGACGCCCGCCGCAGGACGGGCAGACTCCCCGGTGCTTGCATGAGAATGCAACGACGGTATCGAAACGACATCGAGCACACCGAACCCGGAGGAAGCCCTTGGCCAGGATTCCGCAGCCGAGGAAGTCACGGAGCTCCTTCTTGACGAAACGAGGAAGCACTCGCTCGCCGTCCGCCTCGACATCGGCGATGAACGACTC
>JAHZJA010000248.1 GCA_022601155.1 Deltaproteobacteria bacterium
ACCGCTGTGGCAGTGTTTTCGCTCCTCGACGCATGACCCGATGCGCCTTCGAAGCGCAGCCTCGCCAGGCAGCTGCCGCTGACGGCGTTGTGGCCCATGGAAAACCGCCAAAGTCGAGTCTAGCAACGCGGCCGGCCGAACCCGACTGGACCTCCTGCCGCCCGCTCGGCGTCGCGACCGCCGGCCGGCCCACAGCGTCGCAGGACTTTATTGGTCGCGAGGGACCGACGGCGTCAACTGGAGATGGACTCGACCGTGGACCTTGGTGAACGCAACTCCGCCTGACACGGCGCCGATGGGCACGCGGGTTGCGCGACGGGAATCGTCGCCTTGAGCACACCGCATCACCGGATCCCTCTCGCCATCGTCCGGCGGCTCGTCGTGGCGAGCCTCGCTCTTTGGCCGGCCATCGCCGCCGCGGGGCCTCCGACGCTGCCCCCGATTCCAGGGAGTCGGGCGCCGGCCAAGGCCCCGTCGACCGCCCCGGTCGCGAAACCCGCCGCCGCCGTGACGGTGCCGCCGCGTCGACCGGTGAGCGTGAGCGCCGCTGTGCCCCGCGTCGCGGCGACGACCTCGGGCGGCCAAGCCGGGGGCGCGACGCCAGTCCAACGTCCGGCCGGCATGGGGCTGCCCCCTCCCGTGGCCACATCCAGTCCCGCCGCGACGACGCCCAGTGCGATGAGCCGGCCGGGCGATGTGCGGCCCTCACCTCGCCCTGCGCCGCCCGCCCCCACGGTTGCGCCGAGACCCGTCGCTTCGCCAACCCCGGCGCCGTCCCGCGCCGCCGCCCCTGGCCCCAGCCCCGATCCATCCCTCGAGCCGGTCGCGCCCTCGGCTGATGTCGCGCTCGCCGAGGAGGCCGAGGACGAGCCACGCGCTCCGTTCCAGCACCGGGGCATCGTCGCCGATCTCCGTGTGGGCACCATGGGCTGCATCGGTGGGTTCTGCCGCAACCAGCGACACGACGTGAGCCCGGGATTCCGCGTGGGTGGCTTCTTGGGCGGCAATGTCCGTGGATGGTTCGAGCTCGGCGTAGGCGGGGGCTGGGGCACCATGAACCCGCAGATCGCCTCCGGAACCAACGCGCTGCTGCTGTATGGGCTCGATCCCACCGTGCTCCAGCAAGCGCTCACCGCCCAAGCGGCGGGGCTGCTCGACTTCGATCTCGCCACATTGGCCGTCTCCGACGCCGAGATCCGATCCGCGCAAGCGGGGCCATCGCTGCGCATCCACCTCGTCCCGCGCGGTCGCATCGGCGCCTTCATCGGCAGCGGCGTCGGCTACAACATGCTGCGCACCCGCTACCAAACGCTGGCCGGCACCATGCGGCTGGACTTCCACGGCGTGGAGATCCCCGTGGAGGCCAACCTCAGTGTCTACGTGCTGGAGCATCTCGCCGTGGGCGTCCAGTTCGACTACATGTGGACGTGGTACGGGCTGGGGGTCATCGACCATCCCGAGCAACGTGTGATGCTGCCGCTTTCGGTGCTCCAGGGCGCCGCTCGCCAGCAGGGCGTCGATCTGCGGGGCCAGTTGCCCCAGCTGTGGAACGTCGGGCTGGCCATCCGCGGCCGCCTGTGAGGAGCCTCGTGCCTCCAATCGCTCACGGATGACGAAATCCGTCACTCCGTGCTGCGTTTGACGGCCCACGCAGGGCCATCCTAAAGTCGCGCGCCGCTGCCAGGAGCACGATGATCATGAAGCGAATTCTCTTTTGCACGGGCTTGTTGAGCGCCCTCGCCTGGGGTGGCTGCGACCCCAAGGGCAACTCCGACTTCAACATCCCCGGCATCGACGACCTGAAGGCCGGCGGGGTCTACGTCGCCTACAACCACGGTTGTGACAAGGGCTGCGATCAGATCGACAAGGGCGATCTGATCCAAAAGGTCGATGGCAAGGCGGTCCAGTCCGGCGAGGACTTCGACAACCTGAACATCACCGACGGCAAGCCTCACCAGCTGGAGATCATCGGCGAGGCCGGGGCCAAGACGGTGGAGCTGGTCGCCCAGCCCAAGACCGACATGCCGCCGCTCGAGAACGTGCCGCCGATGTGGACGGCCGGGGCCGCCGAGCTCAACCAGGCCCCCGAGTGGGCCCGACGCCGCATGTTCGGCCACGCCAGCCCCTCGGTGATGCTGGTCAATGTCGACGGCGGGATCCTCGATGGACGCCAGCTGTTCGGCAAGAAGCGCCTGATGGTCTACTGGGACCGCGGCGACCGTGAAGAGCAGGCCTCCGCGGTCAGCATGCTTCAGGTGCTGCAGAAGGCCCAGGCCGACCTCGTCGGCAAGGGCGTCGAGATCATGTACATCCAGGTCCGGTTCCCGACCGGTCGCCAGGTGGAGATGAACGACAGCGACCTGCGGGCGTTCATGCAAAAGTGGACCGTCGAGTCCGGGGGCCAGAAGCTTCCCCCGCTGCCGATGTACCGCTTCCCGAACAAGACCGAGTTCAACCAGGCCCGCGAGCTGGGCATGGAGAACGCGTTCACCGTGTTCGAGAACCTGGGCGAGAGCCCGGCCGTGGTGCTCATCGATGAGCGCGGCATCGTGCGCTGGCACTCGGAGGGCCTTCAGCAGCCCGGAAGCGGCGCCGAAGTGGCCGACCCCGCGCAGTACACGATCATCGAAGCGGTCAAGTACGCACTCGAGAAGCTCTAGGCGCCAGGTCGCCATCGGGCCTGGTCCTCACCCGGCCCGGCCACTTGGCTCCCAGACCAACACAGACAACGCCGCGCCCGAATCATCTCGGGGGCGGCGTTCATCGTTGGAGCCCGTGAGAGGTCGGGCTCGCTCACGGCCCGTCCGGAGGCCGCCCTCATGGGTGCCCGCGAGGGCTCGGCTTTCGGTCAGGGCTCGTCCGTCGGGGCCCCATACGTCGCACCGATGGATGCACGTCCGACGGCGGCCTCCGATGTCAGCCGATGTTCGGTGCCCGCGAGGGCTCGGCTTCGGTCAGGGCTCGGCCGCGGTCACGGCCCGTCGGTCGTGGCCTCGGGCGTCGCCCGCTCATCATCGGCGGAGGCCTGCTCGCGTCGCAACGGATGCGTGAGCGTGGGCAGACGCTCGTGCTCGCCCCGCTCCACCATCAGCTCGAGCCCATCGATGAGCAGGTCCGGGGTGGCGATCTCGACGTCGACCGTCTGGCTGAGGATACCGTCCATGCCCAGGTCCGCCGCGAACCCACCAAACTGACCCACCGCCAACCGCAGCGTGGTGGGGGTGGCCCTCTGCCCTACCGCGCGAATGCGACGCAAGGCGCGGATCGAGGCGGGGGCCAGCACCGCGCCCCGCACGAGTGTGCGCGTGCCCGAGGCATCGATACGAAACACCCGGCCGGGTAGCGGCAGCGTCAACTTGCCGGTCCCCGCGTAGGCGGCCGCGCTGGGACGCATCACCGGGCCCAGCACCGTCCCATCGCGGAGCGACTCGATGATATAGGCGAACTCGTAGCCGTCTTCGTGCGCACGCCGAAGGAGCTCGCGCACGAGCGCGGCCGAAGACAGGCCGCGGCGACGGCTTCGAAGCTCCAGGTTGCTCACCGCTGGGCCAACCTCCAGCGCAGGCGTCATCCGGGCACGGCCGTTGCTGCCCTCGCCACCGTGGGGCGTGGGCACCTGGGTACGGAGGAGATCACGCAAGATCCCGCCCTCCACCAGGGTCACCGGGCGAGGGGCGAACCCCTCGGCATCCACCGTGTAGCCACCAAAGCTCTTGGCCCGGGTGGGGTCGTCGATCAGATCGATGAACGGAGGCATGACCGACTTGCCCACCTTCGATTGCCACGCGGGCTCGAGCTCCATCAAGCGACCGCCGTCCGACAGCGGAGCCGGGAACCCGGAGGCCTCGGTGGCCACCGTCGACCCGAGAAACTGCGCCGCGGCCGGCCCCGTCAGCAAGATCGGGCCGTCGTACTCCTCTTCGATCATCGGCGCCTTGATCTGCGCATCG
>JAHZJA010000249.1 GCA_022601155.1 Deltaproteobacteria bacterium
CAGCTGGGGCGTCTGGACGCGGCATCCCCCGATCCCGACACGTTCCCGGCCTACGGCGAGGCGCTCGAGCAGGACATGCGTCAGGAGCTCGCGCTGTTCTTCGAGGACCTCCGCGCCCGCGACGGCAGCATGCTGGAGCTCATCACCAGCAACCGGACCTTTGCCAACGAACCGCTCGCCGAGATCTATGGCGTGGACGGAGTGGTCGGTGACCAGCTGGTGCCCATCGAGACCGATGCACAGCGGCGTGCTGGGCTGCTCACGATGCCCGCCATCCTCACCATGACCTCGGGACCCGAGCAGCCCAACATCGTGTGGCGCGGGGTGTGGCTGGCCGAGACGATGCTGTGCGTCACCCCGCCACCGCCTCCGGACGATGTGCCGGCCGCCCCCGATCCCACGCCCAACGAGACCGAGCGCGAGCGTCTGGAGCGGCATCGGGCCGACCCGCAGTGCTCCAGCTGCCACACCCTCATCGACCCGCTGGGGTTCTCGCTCGAGCACTACGACGCCCTGGGGCACTGGCGCGACACCATCGACGGCGAGGCCATCGACGATCTGGGCGCCCTCCCCGATGGCACTCAGTACGAGGGGGCCATCGAGCTGTCGGCTGCCCTGGCCAGCGGCGAGGCGTTCCCCACCTGCGTGACCGAGAAACTCATGACCTACGCGCTGGGCCGCACCATCACCGCGCAGGATCACTGCGTCGTCTCGAACATCGGGCTCGAGCACATCACCCCAGACTCCTCGCTCTCGGACCTACTGTGGGCAGTGGTGGACAGCGACGCCTTCCAGATGGAGATCGCAGGATGAACGACGGGACCAACAATCGCGCGCTCGGACGGCGCACTTTCCTGCGCGCCGCGGGGGTCGGCATCTGCCTGCCTGCACTGCCCTCCTTGTTGCCCCGCCGGGCGCGGGCAGGCGGCAACGCGGCGACCAAGCGCTTCGTTGCGCTGTTCTTTCCCAACGGCACCACCATGCGCCAAGACTGGCAGCTGGGCGGCAGCGGCAGCAACTACACGATGGGTACCGCGCACACCGACCTGGTGCCGCTGCAGCCCTACCTGTCGATGTTCCGTAACCTCGACGGGGCCTATGCCGGCTCGCCATCGCACTCCCGCGGCACCGCGGAGTTCCTCACGGGTGCCCCCATCACCAACCCCGATACCCCGGAGGTCGCGATCTCGATCGACCAGGTCATCGCCGATGGCCTCGAGCCGAACACCCCGATCCGCTCGCTGCACCTGGGGCCCACGCCGTACACCTCGGGCGTTCCCATGGATACCGGCTGGGCCTCCGGATACAACGCCTACATTTCCTGGTCTTCGCCCACCGCCCCCAACCCACCCCTCGAGAGCGCCCAGGTGGCCTTCGATCAGGTGTTCGTCCCCGGAGGCAGCGATCCGGCGGTGGCCGAGAAACGACGGCGACTCAAGCAGTCCGTCCTGGACCACACGCTCGATCAGATCGGCACCATTGCCCCGCGTCTGGGGTCCAGCGACGCCCACAAGCTGGACGAGTATCTCAGCTCGATCCGTGAAGTGGAGATGCAGCTACAAAACGGCGGGACCACCCTGCCCGGCTGCTCCAACGGCGCCACCGACCCTGGTGCGGGCCTGAGCTTCCCCGACCACACCCGGGCCATGCTCGATGTGTTGGTGCTCGCGCTGCGCTGTGATGCCACCCGGATCGCCACGTACTCGATGGACTATGGCTTTGGGAACAAGGACTTCTCGTTCCTGGGCATGGGCCCCTACAAGCACCACAACCTCGGCCACGGCGGCACGGCCCAGGACCGCGTCGACGCCAACAAGGCGATCATCGCCTGGTACATGGGCAACCTGGCGTACTTGCTCGAGCAGATGGCGGCGGTGGACGAGACGACCGGTTCGTTGCTCGACAACAGCGTCGTCTACATGGGCAGCGACGTCGCCGATGCCTGGTCGCACTCGCACAGCGACATGCCGATGATGCTGGCAGGCGGTGGAGCGGGCGCGCTGAACCCAGGCCGGCTCATCGATGCCGCGGGCGTCAGCTACGACAGTGTGTTGCTGGGCCTCGCGCACGCGATGGACGTGCCCGTGGCCTCGTTCTCGGGCGCGACGAGCCCGTTCACGGGGCTCTAGAGACGCCGCGGTGACGCACGCTCGCGCGTGCTTCGTGTGCCAAGGGGCCCCCGCGGGCACGCGTCGAGTTCCGCTCGTATCCGTCGGCCCCCACCGGCACCACGGCGCAACGACACAGCCACAGTCACAGTCACACAGCCACACAGTCACACGGGTTCGCGCTCGCCAACCCCCGGGGGTCGTGGGGCGAGTCCGTCGCTGGCGGTCGTACCCCGCAGTGCGCGTCCCCTCGTCGCCCGTCGGGCGCGCGGGGCCGGGAACCCCGACTCGCCAGTCGTGCCGCCCTCCTCGGCTCAGTGCAACCCGCGACCGAGCGGCGCCGAGCTGCGGGCGCTACCCTGGACGGGTGGACGCACCGATACCGGTCACCATCCTCACCGGCTTCCTGGGCGCCGGGAAGTCCACGCTCCTGGAGCAGTGGCTCGGGGAGCTTCCCGCCGACACCGTCGTGATCGTCAACGAGCAGGGCGACATCGGCATCGATGGCGCCCTGCTGTCGGCGCGAGCGTCCCGGATCGTGGAGATTACGGGGGGCTGCGTCTGCTGCACGACCTATGCGGCACTCGATGCCGCACTCGCGGACTTTGCCGCCTCGAAGCCGACGCCGTCCCGGATCGTCGTGGAGACCTCGGGCGCCGCGTCACCCGCCGGCGTCATCCGGGCGCTGACCTGGGGCACGGCGCGCCAGGAGCTCCGACTCGATGGGGTGATCACGGTCATCGACGCCGCCCGAGCGCGCACCGCGATGAAGTTCGGGCTCACCATCGAGCAGCTGGGCTTCGCGGACGTCGTGGTGATGTCGCATGTCGATCAGTGCATCGAGGCGGAGGTGCTCGCCCTGCACGACGACCTGGCCGCCTACGCTCCCGCCGCTGTCTTCGCCCGCGCCCGCGCGGGACGTCTCGAAGGCGCGCAGGCTCAGACCCTGCTCGAGCTCCTCGCCGAACGTGAAGGTGCGCTGCGGGTCATGCCGAGCAACGACGACCACATCGCCCACCACGGGATCAAGGCGGTGTCGCTCGTGCACGACGGCGAGCTCGACGAGGAGCACCTCGGCAGCTGGGTCGAGGGCACCTTGGGCACGATCGAGGTTCGGATCTCTCGCATCAAGGGGATCCTCGCGGTCCGGGGTATCGACCAAAGGGTGATCCTCCAGGGCGTAGGCGAGGCCATCGAGGTGACGCTCGGCCCGACCTGGGGCGACGAAGCACGCTCCAGTCGTATGGTCATCCTCGGACTCGATCTCGATCGGGAGGCGCTGCGTGCCGGATTCGCCGCGTGTACGATCGAATCTGTCGGTGGCGACGCCACGGAGCTTGCTGGCCACGCCCCGCGAGACGTGCATTGATCGTGCGCACGGGCGGCGCGGTCCGTGGAGCTCGCCAGTTCCTGGCTGCGACGGCCAAGACCGTGCACGACGACGCCCATGGCTCGAAATGTTCCGCAGGCACGAAAATCAGCGACGACGGGCCCCGAACTGGGGACCCGCCGTCGCTGGATGACGCGGTGCTGTGAACAATCAGCCCTAGCTGCCGTAGCCCCAGCGGAAGTAACCGAGGTTGGAGCCGCTCCGCTCATCGATGTGGAAGTGGACCATGTCGAGGCTGCCGTCGCCGCCGAGGTCTACGGCAGCAACGCCACCAAAGCCGGTGTTGTCGCCCCACCAACCGGGGATGGGCTTGGACTCGGACCAGCCTCCGGCGACCCCGCCCGCGGCGTCGATCTGGCGACCGACGCGGTAGAAGCCCTCGTTCTCCCCCCAGGGGTCGTCGACGTTGGACACCAGCAAGGACGGACCGCTGGTCGTCGGGATGATCTCGAGTCCGGCGCTCTGATTGG
>JAHZJA010000250.1 GCA_022601155.1 Deltaproteobacteria bacterium
CACCAGATCGCGCTCGCTGCACAATCCGCGGTCCACGATCACCTCCACGGGCGGAACCCGGTTGGTGCGGGACAAATCACGGATGCGCCCGGCCTCCCCGTCGGGAAGCATGCCCGCGCGCTGCATCATGATCGCCAGGTTGCTCAATGCACTTGGATCATTGAACGCCCGGTGGGCGCCGTCAATTTCCCTGCGTGTGCGTGCTATAGCGAGCCGCTCGTGATCGACTTCGACCACAATGCGACCACCCCCGTGGATGCCCGGGTACGTGCCGCCATGGCCGACTTGCTCGCCCGAGACGACCTGGGCAACCCGTCCAGCCGGCATCGCCGGGGCCAGGCCGCGCGAGATGTAGTCGAAGGTGCCCGGCGACAGGTGGCCGCTGCGCTCGAAGCCGAGCCGCTGGGGGTGACGTTCACCTCGGGGGGCACCGAGGCCGACAATCTGGCGATTTTGGGGGCCGCACGGGCCCTTCGCGCCGCCGGGCGGCCCCATGGCGTGCTGACCTCGCCGCTGGAGCACCCTGCGGTCGTGGCCGCGGCGCGGTGTCTGGAGGCCGAAGGACACCCGATCGCGTGGGTCCCCGTCGATGCCCAGGGACGGATCGAGCCCGGCCGGGTGGGGACACAGGTCGCCCAGCACCCGGAGGTCGGCCTGGTCTCGCTGGCCGCGGCCAACCACGAGCTGGGCAACGCCTACGACATTCCGGGCATCGTGGAGGCCGTCCGTGAGGCCCGGGAGGGCGTGCTGGTGCATGTCGACGCCGTGCAGGCTGTGGGGCGTCGACCGGTCTCGCTGGGCGCGTGGGGTGTCGATCTGCTCAGTGTTTCGGGCCACAAGCTCGGGGGCCCGGCTGGAGTGGGCGCGTTGGTGCACACCCGCGGCCTGAAGCTGGCTCCGCTGCGGCACGGAGGCGGGCAGGAGCGGGGGCGCCGGGTTGGCACGGAGCCGTGGCTGCTGATCCAGGGGTTCGGTCTGGCGGTGGCGCTGGCCGCGAGCGAGCAGCCGCAGCGCTTCGCGGCCATGTCGGTGCTTCGCGCGAGACTCGCCGCGGGGCTGCGGGAGCAGGGCGCCCAGATCCATGGCGACCCCGAGCACCACACGGGCAACACGCTCAACGCCGCCTTCGAGGGCTGTGAAGGAGAGCTGGTGATGATGAACCTCGATCTCGCCGGATTCGCGGTGTCGACGGGGGCGGCATGCAGCGCTGGAGTGGCCGGGCCTTCGCCCGTGATCGAGGCGCTGGGGTTGCCACCGGGCCGGGCCGCAGGGGCCCTGCGCCTGTCGCTGGGCGTGGACACCACCGCGGCGGACGTCGATGGGTTGCTGGCCGAGCTGCGCACCGTCGTTCCCCGCGTGCGGGAGGCGGCCCGACATCGGAGTGCCTCGTGAGAGTCGTCGCCGCGATGTCGGGCGGGGTCGACTCGTCGATGGCCGCTGCGTGCATGGTGGACCAGGGGCACGAGGTCGTCGGCATGACGATGCGCCTGTACGACGCCAGCGGTGACGAGCGTCGTGGTCGGGGCGGCTCTTGCTGCTCGCCCGCGGAGGTCGACATGGCGCGCCAGGCCTGTGCCGTGCTCGGCATCCCCCACTATGTGGTCGACGAGCGCGAGCGCTTCGCCGCAGAGGTCATCGATCCGTTCGTGCGCGACTATGCGGCCGGGCGTACGCCCAACCCGTGCACGCGCTGCAACCAGCAGATCAAGTTTGGGCCGCTGCTCGACCGCGCCACGGCCTTGGGGGCGCAGCGGATGGTGACCGGGCACTATGCTCGCATCGAAGACGGCGCGCTCCATCGCGGCGTCGATTCCACCAAGGACCAGAGCTACTTCTTGTTCGCGATGGGTCGGCAAACCCTCGAGCGCGTGGAGTTTCCCCTCGGGGGCCTCACCAAGGCGCAGGTGCGGGCGCAGGCGCAGGCGCGAGGTCTGCCCAACGCGATGGCACCCGACAGTCAGGAGCTGTGCTTCGTGCCAGGGGGTGACCACGGCGTGGTCGTGGAGCGTCGGGCCAAACAGCTCGGTCTGTCGGTCGACACCCTCGCGCCTGGCCCCGTCGTCGACGTGCAGGGGCACACGGTCGGTGAGCACCCCGGGATCCACCGCGTCACCGTCGGCCAGCGCCGAGGTCTCCGCATTCGAGGCACCGACAAGCACTACGTGCTGCGGGTGTTGCCGCAGACGCGGACGGTGGTGGTCGGGCCCGATCCCGCCCAGACCCGGCGCCTGGTGGTGGCCGAGCTCCAAGACTTCGACCTGCCCGCACCCGGCGGATCGATGCAGGCCCGGGTGCAATACCGTCATCGCAGCGAGGCCGTCCCCGGCACGGTGCATGTGCACGAGGACCACGCGGTCGTCGAGCTCGATGCACCCGTGGGCGCGGCCGCCCCCGGTCAGGCGGCGGTGTTCTACGCGGGCGACAGGGTCCGCGGCGGCGGCTGGATCTCCTCGGTGGGCTGACCGCGCTCACCGGTTCGCCGCCTGCGGGCGCTGAGAGCCCGACGGAGCTCGTGACCGCTTGGCCACCGCTCGAGCTCAGGACTCGTCGAGGAAGCCGTCGAGCTCGTCGGTCTCGATGATCTCGATCGTCAGCGCCGCAATCTCGTCCTCGGCCAGGCCCAGACCCTCGGCGACGGTTCTGAGGTACGCGTCCTCGGCGAAGTCGATCTCGTCGTCGGACTCGGTGACCGAGGCCACCAGACCGATGAGCTTGCGCTTGCTGGCCATCGGCAGCGCCGCGAGCGAGCGCGCCGCATCGCCGGCATCGTGCTTGGCCGGGTTGAACGACTTGATCCGCTCCTCTTGAGCCGCAGGCGGCGCGGGCGTGCCCATGAGCTTGGAGACCATCGAGCGGATGGCGGCCAGTTCCTGGCCCTCGAGGCGCTTGTCGGCGTAGGCGGCCCCGAGCAGGAGGTCCGTGATCGTGTCGATGTGCTCTCTCATTGGTGGGGCTCCTTGTCCCGTCGTCGCCCGCGTAGCGGGTGATGCCGATGGTACGGCCCGGCTCGTCCGCGCGTCTACCGAGCACGATTGGTATGCTCTTATGGCCCGGGTTCAGCAGGCTGGGCCCCCGATACGATGGTGCGTCTGCCCAAGGTCTTGACCGGTTTACCCGACCCCGGTGCGCTCGTGGAGGACGACACGCGGCCGGTCGCCCCCGATGGACTGCCGGGCCTGATGAAGCGGCTGGGGTATGGGTTCGAAGATGCGGCGCTGCTGCGGGTGGCGCTGACGCTCGGGTCTTGGGCCAACGAGCACCGTGACTCGGGGTGGCCGAGCAACGCGTGTCTGGAGTTCTTCGGCGATGCGGTGCTCGGGTTGGTGGCGGCCGATGCCTTGTGGCGACGGTTTCCTTCGCTGGCCGAGGGCGAGCTGACCCGGCTGCGCGCCGCGGTGGTCTCGGAGACCAGCTTCGCCGCGGCCGCCCGCGAGATCGACCTGGGTCGCTGGCTGTACTTGGGCCGCGGTGATCTCAAGCGGGGAGGGCGAGACCATCCGAGCACGCTGGCCGACGCCGTCGAGGCGGTGTTGGGGGCGGTGTTTCTCGATGCGCGCGAGTCGGATGCGGGAGGGCTGGAGTCGGCCGCGGCCGTGTTCGAGACGCTGATGGGCGACCGCATCGCCGCGCTGCGACCCGAGCACGGTCTGGACCCCAAGTCGCGGCTGCAGCACTGGGCGCAGGGCCGCTACCGGATCACGCCCGTCTATACGCGCGAGGGCGATCCTCCACCACCCGATGCCCCGCGGTGGTCGGCGCGCGTCGAGCTGCGATTCAACGATGGGCGGGTGCGGGTGTTGGGTCGAGGGCAGGGGCGCAGCCTCAAGCAGGCCGAGCGAGCGGCCGCCCAGCTGGCTCTGGATGCACTGGACCAGGGCGGCGAAGAAGCCGGGCTGTAGATTACCGAAGGTACGCAGTTTGGCCGGTTTGCCACAGGTGATTGCACGGCGAGTGCCGTGCGGTGCCGTCGGTTGATGGTGTCGTGGCCGGTCGCCCATGCTAAGCCGATCCACGGCCACCTTGGCCTTGGCCTGCTGGCAACGATGAACGCTTCGACCTCCATTCCTTGGTATCGCCGTCCTCCGCTGAGCCCCGTGGTCCTCGCGGCGGCGTTCGTCGTGGGGTGCCCAGCGTCGGGCGACGGTGATGGCGGCACGACGACTGGATCGACGACCAACACCACGGGCCCGGGGCGAACGACGGGGGCGGTGACGACCGAAGGGCCCGCGAGCACGGGGAGTCCGGGCACGACGGTCGCAGCCGACAGCACCGATGGCTCCACCACGGGCTCGACGGGCGCGGAGACCGGGGTCGGCACCGAGACCGGCTCGTCATCCACGGGCGAGCAAGGCAGCGGTACCAGCGGTGGCATCGAGTTCGAGGTGCAGCAGCTGTACGACCGCGAGTACATCCACTACGCGCAGGTCGACAAGCTCAACACCGTGCTCAACCTCTATATCGAGGCGATCTACATCGACTTCGTCATCGAGGGGCAGCCGCTCCCGTTGGGCACGATCCTCCTGCGAGAAGAAGGCGACCCCGTCGTGGAGACCGTGTTCATTCGCCAGAAGGTCGCCGCCGATACCTGGGACTGGGCCAACTTTGGCCCCGATGCGCCCAACTACCAGACCGAGCCCTCGTTCGACTTCTGTTCGTGCCACAACCCGTGGGACGACGACACGGTCACCATTGCCAGCCTGCGGCGGTTTGCGGCGACCGGCGAGTTCGAGACGATCCTGTGCGATCAGCCGGACAACATGCCCTGCAACCCCGAGGTCTACGAATAGGGCGTCGGGTCAGTTGCTGGGGTCGCCGTGCCGCAGCCTCAGCCACATGCCCACCTGCTGGATGGTGAGCAGCCCTCCCACGCGGGCGAGCATCGGCATGCCATCGGGGTCGACCTCGAGCCCGGCCAGCTCCACGTGCAGTCGGGTCAGCAGGTTCTCAGCCAGGGCCGATTGGTGCTCGCCCACGCCCAGGGCGGCGCAGCGCTCGGCCAGATCACGACCCAGCGCGGGATCGAGGCCATCGCCCCGCAGCAGGTGCTCTCGGGCCCACGCCAGATCGTCGGCCGTGAGCGGGGCCAGGGCCTGGCCCGAGCCGGGGAGTCGACGATGGACGAGCGCGGTGCGGATGAGGTCGCCGAGCACCAGGCGCTCGGGCATGTCCACGCGGTCGAGCCACACGGGATCGATCGCGAACCCCTTGGGGTCGAAGCACAGCTGAGCCAGGGCGCCCGCCTGCGCGACCATGGTGGTGGTCTCGCGGACGTCTTGGAGCCCTCGCAGCGGGCGCGTGCCCTTGACGTTGCGCCGGGGTAGCTCGGGATACAGGCCCGACAACGCCGCGATGGTGGGTCCCCACGGTCGGTCGAGCAATGAGCCGGGTGCCGCCAACGAGACGCGACCGGTCCGATGCAGCACGGTGGCCGCCTCGCGAACCTTGTCGAGCGCTCCGTAGCCCACACGAAACAGCAGCCGCAGACCGATCGCCGCCACCCGCCCGGCGAGGAACGGCTCGGCGTCCTGATCGCTGGGCGTCTCTCGGGCGATCATCTCGAGGCCGAGCGCCAGGGTGGATTGCGTCTGGTCGATCGCGCGTTGGTTGGCATCGTCGTCACCCGGATCGAACCGCTGGGCCGAGATGACCTCGTTGACCAGTAGCAGGAATTCGCGGGTGCGCAGGCCGTGCTCCTGCGGATCGAGCCGCATCATCACCCGACGCAGCAGGTCGGGTCCCCGCCAGCGCACGGTGGGGGTGAGCCCCTCGAGGTCCCGCAGGTGGCCGAAGTCGAGCGCCTCGTGGGCCGCCGCGGCGCGATGATCGAGCGGCTGCAGCAGCTTCATCGCCTCCTCCCAGTCCACGAAGCCCAGGTCCGCGAGGCGACCGTTGCGGAACCGCAACAGGTCTTCCTCGGCCTGGGCCGGCAGCAGCGATTGGATGGCGAGGCACAGCTTGCGGCCCTCGCTCAGATCGTCCTCGTAGACGTGGTGGATGGTCTGCAGCGTGCGTCGGCCGAGCTCGTCGTCGGGGACGCCGACGATGAAGAAGCCGTCGGGGGTCTCGTAGGTCCGCAGCGAGCCCAGCTGCTGCTGGATGTGGTCGCGGGCATTGTCGTCGTCTTCGGGCAGCTCGAGCACCACGGTGCCCACCGCCAGCGCGGCGGTCCACAGCTCGGGATCCATCTCGTACATCAGGTCGGCGAGCGCGCCGCGGGGCCGCTGGGCGGGGGCGTACTCGGCGATGGCGTGCAGCCACACCCGCGCCCGCTTGATGTCGATGCGATCGCGGACCCAGCCGTCGAGATCGAGCAGACTGGTCAGCTGATAGGGCGTGGCGTGGGGCAGCAACAGATCGAGGCGGTTGTCGTCGCGCAGCTTTCGGGCCAGGCGCACGAAGGTCGCGGCCGGTAGCGCGGGGACGAGCACGGGGACGTCGTCCCGCGTGTCGAGCAGCAACGGGTCGTCATCGATGGCGCGCAGATCGTCGGCATCGAGCGTCTGGGGGGATTGAGAGGCGACCACGGAGCGTGAGGTACTATCTCAAGGGGGCCTGCCGTGCCACCTCGTCACCCGAGCATCGCCCACGCCCTCGGTCTGGTTCGCCGCCGTCTTCCACCCGCGCACGGCGCCGAGCCGCGTCGGATGCACATCGCGTGCTCCGGCGGGGCCGACTCGATCGCGTTGTTGGGGCTGCTGCACCTGCTCGCTCCCCGCGACCGATTGGTGCTGACGGTCGGCCACATCGACCACGGCTTGCGGCCCGAGTCGGAGGCGGAAGCGCGGGGCGTGGTGGCCGTGGCGCAGGGGATGGGGCTGGCGGTCGAGGTGGCGACACTCGAGCTGTCACGCGGTGCAGGCCTGCCCGCACGCGCCCGCGATGCACGACGACAGGCCTTGCAAGCGCAAGCGCGGGGGGTCGGGGCCACCTTTGTGGTGCTGGGCCACACGGCGACCGATCAAGCGGAGACGGTGCTGCTGCACCTGGCCCGGGGGGCGGGATTGGAAGGGTTGGCGGCGATGGCCGACTACGAACCGTGGCAGGCCGGGACACCTGGGGGCTGGGTGCGGCCCATGCTCGACCTGTCGCGGGCGCGCACACGGTCGTTGGCCGTGCGCCTGGGTCATCGGTTCGTCGACGATCCCACCAACGATGAGGATGCCCATCCGCGTGTACGGGTCCGCCAGCACGTGTTGCCGTCACTGGCGGCGATCAACCCTCGCGTCGAAGAGGCGCTGGCTCGGTCTGCTGCCCACGCGCGTCAGGCTGAGGACGCGCTTGGGATTTGGGTCGATCGCGAGCTCCGGTCCCGGCGCCGTCCGCCCCGCGGCCACACGACGGTGGAGATCGCGACCCATGTCCAGACCGATGTCGCCCAAGCTCACGCGGACACCGGTCGGGATGCCGAGCCCGATGTAACCCCAGGGTCTCGGTGGTCGACCGAAGGGATGGAGCGACTTCCTTCCGCAATACGAACAAGGTTCGTGCGTCGGGTGTGCCAGGGCGTTGGAGCGCCCGACGACGCGCTCAGTGCCCGCACGCTGGCATCGGTCGACGATGCGTTGGCCAGCCCCGGCCCGGCCCGAACGTGGGACCTGCACCCATCACTGCGACTTTGCATTGCGCTCGGTGAGCTGTGGGCCGAGACTCGGCCTGCCCGCGACCCGCGCGAGCAACCATTGACCCCCTGAGAGGCCAGGGCTATGCTGCCCGTTGCCCGGTAAACGCGCGTGAAACAGCAAACAAAGACGCTTTTGGTCTGGTTGGGCCTCATCGTAGCGGTGCTCGCGCTGGCGAACCTATTCAATTCGAGCCAGCAGACCGAGCCGGTCAGCTACGCCAGGTTCATCCAGCAGTTGCCCACGCTCAAGACCGATCATCCTTCGATGAAGACGCTCAACGTGGAGGTGCATCCCACCCACGTGAGCATGAGCTACAAGCTGACCGACGACGGCAGCACCTACGAGGTCACCGGGCCCGTCACCGAGGAACTCTACAAGAAGCTCGAGTCCTTCGGTATCGACTACAAGGTCGAGCCCGAGGAGGACAGCAGCTTGCTGCAGTTCGCGATCATGTGGCTGCCGATGATCCTGATCGTGATCATCATGGTCATGTTCATGCGGCAGATGCAGGCCGGCGGTGGCA
>JAHZJA010000251.1 GCA_022601155.1 Deltaproteobacteria bacterium
CGAAGAGCTGGAGGAACAGCACCGAGCCGTGGTCGGTGTCGATCTTCCCCATCTGCGGGTCGGGCACGCACACCACACCGTGCAGTGCACTGGGGCGCTCGCCCTCGGGCGAGGGCAGCGGAGGACAGATCGGCGCGCCGAGATCGATGATGTGACCGCTGTCGAGGGGACCGTGCCCGCTCAGCACGTAGTGCCCCAGCGCCTGGAGCAGCTGGACCGTCCACATCGGCGGACGGTCCTCGTCGGCCATTCGGGGCAGCCGCAAGGTCAGCTCGAACCCAAAGCCGCTTCGCTCGGCGTCGGGGGAGCTCTTTTCGAACAGCTCGGTCAGCCCGTAGCTCACCAGGTGCCAGTGGTCGGGCCCGGTCGCTTCGTAGGCCGCGACCGCGGGCAGCGGGCTGCGACCCTCCAGATCGTAGGCCCGCTGACTGGTGAACTGGTGGGGCTGCTGCCCGGGGTAGAGCATGCCCAACGCGCGATCGAGCGCGGCCCAGCCGGGGGCCTGCACGGGGTAGCGCGGATCTGGTGGGGTCTCGGTCACGCCGTGCGCTCGAACTCTCGCATGAACTCGCACAGCGCGGTCACGCCCGCCTCGGGAAAGGCGTTGTAGATCGATGCACGGCAGCCCCCGACGTCGCGGTGCCCCTTGAGCCCCGACAGGCCGGCGGCGGCGGCCTCGGCCAAGAAGCGCTTGGTCTGGCCGTCGGGATCGTCCCCCGTGAGCGTCCAGGTGACGTTCATGGTGGAGCGACTGCCGGGCTTGGCGTGGGCGCTGTACAGGGTGCTGCCGTCCAACACCTCGTAGAGCATCTGCGACTTGCGACCGTTGCGATCTCCCACCACCGCGGGGCCGCCCTCACCACGCACCCAGTCCAGCACGTTGCGCAGCACCATGATGCCGAAGGTGTTGGGGGTGTTGAACAGGCTGTTTTTCGCCGCGTGGGTCGTGTAGCGCAAGATCGTCGGGACGTGACCGACGGCCTCCTGCTCCAGCAGGTCCTCGCGGATGAACACCAGCGTCACTCCCGAGGGGCCCAGGTTCTTCTGGGCACCCGCGTAGCCCAGGGCCACACGATCGAGGGCCATCGGGCGCGCACCGATGTTGCTCGACATGTCGACCACCAGCGGGGTGTCACCCGTGTCGGGAATCTCGTCCCACTCGGTGCCATAGATGGTGTTGTTGCTGGTGATGTGCAGATAGCTCGCGTCGGCGTAGCTGCTGCGATCGGGCAGGGCGGGGATGTGGTCGTGACCAGACTTGGCCGAGCTGGCCACCACCTCGGTCGCGCCCAGGCCTCGGCTCTCCTTGATCGCCTTGGTCGACCACGCCCCGGTGTCGATATAGGCCGCCGCTTTGTCGGCGCGGCGCAAATTCATCGGCACCATGGCGAACTGCAGGCTCGCGCCACCCTGGAGCAGGAGCACCCGGTGCCCCTTGGGCACGCCCAACACCTCGTGACACAGCGAGATGGCTTCCTCGTGGATGGCGTCGTAGGTCTTGCTGCGATGCGAGATTTCGAGGATCGACAGCTTGGCTTCGAGCGAGGTGTCACCAGCGGAACCGACCGTGCCGATTGCGGCTGCGGTGCGCTCGAACACGGGGGCCGGGAGGATGGCGGGGCCCGCCGAGAAGTTGAAAGGGCGCGCGGTCATGGGTGCATTGGCTCGGATTTCTCGTGCGAAGTCAAAGGTCATGCACAGCAGGGGCCAGCCTTCGCGTGGGTTGCGGGTGCCGCCGCTGACGAAGGCTTCGTCTCACCGGAGTTGGAGACGGCACGGCGGCGGTCGGCGTGAGGTGAATCGCGTCGTGGTGGGCCGGTCGTGGTGAGGGGGCGTGGTGGTGGAGCGCGTTCGCGCCCGAGATCGTCGCGCGCGTCGAGGCGTTTTTGATGCCCGCCATCACCCGGTGTAGCTTCGCCGTCGTGGCTGCGCCCGAATTCCCCTCCCCCAAGCAGTTGATCCCCGGCGACGGCGAGTTGGTTGCCGTGCTCCACACATCGATGGGAGACATCAGCGTTCGCTTGCACGAGGACTTCGCCCCCAACACCGTTGCGAATTTCGTGGGGTTGTCGACGGGCTCGCAGGCATGGACGGATCCGCGGACGGGGGAGCCTGGGGAGGGTCCGCTGTACCGAGATGTGGTGTTTCACCGGGTGATCGAGCAGTTCATGATCCAAGGCGGCGATCCCACCGGAACCGGGCGGGGCGGACCGGGCTATCGGTTCGGCGACGAGTGCCACGCGTCGGCCACCCACCACGGGGCCGGGGTGCTGTCGATGGCCAACTCGGGTGCGGACAGCAACGGCAGCCAGTTCTTCATCACGCTGCGGGCGACCGCTCACCTCGATGGTCGGCACACCGTGTTCGGCGAGGTCGTCGAGGGCATGGACGTCGTCGATGCGATCGGGAAGGTTGCGACCGATCGCGGCGACCGCCCGGTGACACCCGTGACGATCGCGTCGATCGACGTCGCCCGTCGTTGAGCTACGAGGCCCCGGGCGTCACGCCGGTGGCGATCGTGGCG
>JAHZJA010000252.1 GCA_022601155.1 Deltaproteobacteria bacterium
CATCATCGATATCGACCCAATGGGTGATGACGTAGACCAGGTCATTGCGCGGATCGGTCCACTCCCCAATCTCGAGCCGCCCGTTGCCCTCGAGCTTCGGCGGTCCGTTCCAGTAGCGATGCACGAGCACCCGCTCCCAGATCGCCCACAATGCCGCCTCCAGCAGCGACTGCATCCGAGGCCCGAGCACCGGCATGCCCGTCAGCACCAGCACCCCATCGCTGGCGTCTGCCGTGCCCGAATCGATCACCAGCGTCGGCGTGTATCCGGTCGGCAGCGGATCGTTCTCGTCGAAGTGCAGCGCGATCATCCGCTCCCGGGCCAGCGCCACCGCGAGCTTGCCGAGGTTCGACATCTTGGCGATCTCCGCCTTCGACAGCCCGTTTTCGTTGAAGTCGTAGGCGTCGATCAACCGGTCCTTTGCGTAGCGGAGCGTGCCCTCGACATCGCTTCGGGTCACGACCGCACCGGGTGCCGCGTCACGGTGGTCGACGAAGCGAAAGAAGATCTCGGTGAGCGTCCGCTCGAGCCCCCGAAGCCGTTGCACCGCGCGGCGCATGTCCGCACGGCTGATCCGCCCGTCGCCACCGTCGGCTCCGATGAGCGTCGCGGCCACGTGTTCGAGGGCCTCGTGCACATGTGATTTGGCGAGTCGGGCCATGGGGCGCCACACTACCGCGGGTCGTGGGCCGGGGCCGGCTATCGCCGCCGGAGCAGCCGTGCGGGCAGGCGTAGCAGCAGCGCGGCGCCCGGGTACCGAAGCGCCCGCAGCACTCCCGCGTAGGCGACGAAGCCGGCGCCGATCACCAGGCCCAGCGCGGGCACCAGCGCCCACACCGGCCAGTCGCCGAAGCCCCAGCTCTGGGCTGCCCACTGCGCGCCGGTCCAGCCGCCGAACACGACCGCACCGAGCACCCCGTTGGCCACGGCCAACCCCCCGAGTCGACGCCAGCGTCCCTCGGCCGGGAGCGGACCTATCACCCGAGCAAACGCGATGCGCAGCACCAAGACATTGGTGAGCGCACCCAGGCCCGTCCCCATCGCGATCCCCGGGGCCCCCAACTCCCGGTACGTCAGGGCGTTGAAGGTGATGTTGACGACCACCGCGCTGACCGAGCCGAGCAGGGGAATCCGCGGGCGGTCCACCGTATAGAACGCGGGCGCCAAGATCTTCACGAGGCTGTAGGGCAAAAGCCCCGCCACATAGGCCTGCAGCACGATGGCAATCGCCTCGGCATCGGCGGCCGATGTCTGACCGTGGCGGTAGATGAGCGTCACCACGGGTACGGCGAGCACGGCCAGGCCCACCGCCGAAGCACTGGTGAGCATCCACCCCGCACCGAGGCTGTCGGCGACGCGCTCACCCAGGGCTACCCGATCCCCGCGGGCGGCCTCTTCCGAGGCATGGGTCGTGGTCACCGTGGCCAGCGCCACACCAAACACGCCCAGCGGCAGGAAGAACAGCCGGAACGCGTAGCCCAGCTGCGCGACGGCACCGTCCTCCAGCGTGCTGGCGAAACCGGTGTTGATGATGATGTTGATCTGAATCGCGGCCAGACCCACCAGCGCGGGGGCCATCAGCCGCATGATCCGACGCACGCCCGGGTCGTTCCACACTCCTCGCACGAACAGCGCGGGCCTGTAGCCCAGCCGCCACAGCGACGGCAGCTGGCAGCAGGCCTGGGCGATCCCGGCCAGCAAGGTGCCGATGCTCCACAGCATCACCCCGTTCTCGACCGACTCGCCGGCGATCCACACCCCGACGCCCGCGACGATGCTGACGATGTTGAACACGGCGGGGGCGAGCGCGGGCATCACGAAGCGTCGCCGGGCGTTGAGCATCCCCATCCACACCGCGCCCAGGGTGACCAACGCGAGGATCGGCATCATCACCCGCGTGAGGCGGGCGGCCAGCGCCACCTTGTAGGGGTCGTCGTCGAAGCCGCGGGCGATGACGACCACGATCTCCTCGCTCCACGCCATCCCGCACGCGGTGAGGACCCCGGTCACCACCAGCAGTGCCGACAGCGTCAGATTGCCGAGCCGATGAGCGCGGTCCTCCCCGTCGTTGTGCAGCGCCGCGGTGAACGTGGGAACGAAGGCGCTGGACAGCGCGCCCTCGGCCAGCAGGTCGCGCAACAGGTTGGGGATTCGAAACGCCACCGTGTAGGCGTCGGCCACCATCCCCGCCCCGAACAACGCCGCGAACGAGATCTCGCGCACCAACCCCAACACCCGGGAGGCCAGTACGGCCACCGAAACGCGGCCGGTCGAGCGGAGAGCTTCGGGCACCAAGGCGATGGTGACCAAACGGGCGGCCGCGGTCGAACAATCCTCGAATTCGAGCGCCTCACCCCGAATCAGCGGTACCTGCGCTCGGTCGCGGCCAGCGCACCTCGACGAGAGTCAGGCCCGCTGCAGGCGCCGTTGGGCCCGCGTTGCGTCGATCGGGCGTGGCCAGCAGCGACGTGATGTCGTCGGGAGCGCGGCGTCCGAGCCCCACGTCGACCAACGTCCCGACCATGATCCGCACCATGTTGTAGAGGAACGCTCGTCCACGCACGTGCACCTCGATCCAGTCGGGTCCGCGCCCCGGGACGGCTCCGTCGATGGGGAGCGGATCGAGCCGCCCCTCATCGCGAGGCGGACCCATCGACCGCGCACCCCACCGCAGCGTGACGGTGTCGATCGTTCGCGTGGTCGTGTGTGCCTGACAGTGGCTCGCGCGGAAGCTCCCGAAGTCGTGGGTCCCTCCGAACCGCACGGCCGCGTCCTGCATCGCCGCGACGTCGAGCCTGCGCCCCAGGGTCCAGCGTCGTCCGGCCTCCATCGGATCGCGACCGACAGTGCAACCGATGTCGTACCGATAGTGCTTGCCGTCGTTGCCGTGACGCACGTCGATGGGACCCCCGTCGGCCGCGGCCTGCTCCCACGCAGCCACGACCGCGATGTCACCGGGTAGCCGTCCGTTGAGCGCACGTGCGACACCCCGCGGAGGGATGGCACGCGGTCCCTCGAAGGCGACCAACTGCCCTTGCGCGTGCACGCCCGCGTCGGTTCGTGAGGCGCCGCGCATCTGAACCGACTCCCCGTACAGTGAGCTGGCGGCGCGCTCCAGCTCCCCCTGCACCGTGCGTAACGGTCCCTTCGGCCCGTCGCGCTGGCGAGCAAAGCCGTGGAATTCCGACCCATCGTAGGCCACCCGCAGTAGCGTGCTCACGCCGCCGGAGCATAGCGTGGTCGGCCCCACCGTGGTGCCCCGACGCGGGCCCTGCTACCGTCCGACCTCGGCCGGGCCCGTGGCCCCCAACGAAGAGAAATCGGCATGCCCAAGGTTCTCATCATCGGTGCAGGTGGCGTGGGGGGCGTGGTCGCCCACAAGTGTGCGGCCAACCCGGACGTGTTCGAGCAGATCGTGCTCGCGAGTCGGACCAAGTCCAAGTGCGACGCCATAGCCGACCAGGTCAAGCAGATGCAGGGCCGCGAGATCACGACCGCCCGCGTCGATGCCGATGACGTCGCCGAGACCGTCGAGCTCATCGAGCAGGTCCGCCCCGACCTGTTGATCAACGTGGCGCTGCCCTACCAGGACCTTCCGCTGATGGACGCGTGCCTTCAGACCAAGGTCGACTACCTGGACACCGCCAACTACGAGCCCAAGGACACCGCCAAGTTCGAGTACCACTGGCAGTGGGCGTATCGGGAGCGCTTCCGCGACGCGGGGATCATGGCGCTGCTCGGCTCGGGCTTCGACCCTGGCGTGACCAACGTGTTCTGCGCCCACGCCCGCGACAACCTGTTCGACACCATCGACACCATCGACATCCTCGACTGCAACGGTGGCGACCACGGCCACGCGTTCGCGACCAACTTCAACCCCGAGATCAACATCCGCGAGATCACCCAGGCGGGACGCTACTGGGAGGGCGGCGAGTGGGTCGAGATCGAGGCGATGTCCCAGGACCGGGTGTTCGACTTTCCCGGCGTCGGAGAGCGCAAGGCGTTCTTGCTGTACCACGAGGAGCTCGAGTCTCTGGTGGAGCACGTCCCGGGTCTGCAGCGCATCCGGTTCTGGATGACCTTCGGCGAGGAGTACCTCACCCACCTACGGGTGCTGGGCAACGTGGGGCTCACCAGCATCGATCCCATCGAGTTCCAGGGTCACAAGATCGTCCCGCTGCAGTTCCTCAAGGCCCTGCTGCCCGACCCGGCCAGCCTGGCCGAGGGCTACACGGGCAAGACCTCCATCGGGTGCCTCATCGCCGGACACAAGGACGGCAAGCCCAAGGAGGTCTTCATCCACAACATCTGCGATCACGCCGAGACGTATCGCGAGGTCCGGGCGCAGGCGGTCTCCTACACCACGGGTGTACCCGCTTCGATCGGCGCCGAGATGATGCTGACCCGCACCTGGCATGAGCCCGGCGTGTGGAACATGGAGCAGTTCGACTCGGCGCCATTCCTCGCTCGGCTGGCCGAGTGTGGCCTGCCCTGGCACGTCCAAGAGCGGTGAGCTCGGCACGGGCGCGGCGTCGCGCCCCGCGTGCGGATGGACGGGCCCCGCGGCGGGATCGATGGCACGTGCGTCGACGCGACGACGACGAGGCATCAACGGCGCTCGGCCTGTTGTCGAACGAGCCCGGCGACGCCCCGCATCACTGCCGCGACGACCGCCGTCACGACTGCCGTCGTCGCACCGATCCACGGCAGCACCAACATCATGATGCCCAGCGCCGTGCCACAGTGCGACACTCGTGTGGGATCGTAGTCGCGGGCAACGACCGCGAGCCAAGGGGTCATGCCGGCGACGAAGCCCCACCCCAGCGCCATGCAGTATCGACTGCGGTTGCCTCGATACCCGGCCCAGATGGCGCTCAGCGCGACACTCGTGCCGACGAGCACCATCAGCGACGGCTTGCGGCTGCCCATCGACACGACCGTCAGGGTCAACACCGCAATGAGGCTCCACAGCTGGCCGCGCCCGATCAACGGTGCGCCCCACCACGGTCGTCGACTTCCAAGCAGTATTGATCGCATTGCCCTTGGAGACTACGCCGACAGGCCGCGCCGACGGTCATCACTTGGTCATGGCCGCGTCATGAGATCACAGGGAGCGGCAACATCGCGCGCCGGACTACGGTAGGCTGGATTCCCCGATGACGACCGATCTCGCGCTGTTGCTGGCCTGGGCCGACGGCGATCCGTCGTCGGGAGAAGCGCTGTTCGACCGCTACTTCGATGCCCTGTACGCCTTCTTTTGGAGCAAGGTTCAAAGGGAGCCCGAGGCCGATGATCTCGTGCAGGTCACGCTGCTGGCGTGCGTCGAGCGTCGCGATCGGCTGCGACCCGACACGAACTTTCGCGCGTTCTTGTTTCGCGTCGCCCGCAACCGACTCTATACCCACTGGCGCGATCAGCCTCGGTACACGACCGTCGACCCCCAGAGCGATTCGGTCGCCGCGCTGGGCCCATCTCCCAGCTCCGTGTTGGCGCTGCGTGGCGACCGACGGCGGCTCATCGATGCCTTGCGCTCGATCCCGATCGACGCTCAGATCATTCTCGAGCTGTACTACTGGGAGAAGCTGTCAGGACCCGAGCTGGCCGAGGTGTTCGACGTGCCCGAGGGCACCGTCCGCGGCCGCATCCGACGGGCGCGCACGCTGCTGCACGACACTCTGCTGGAGCAGACGCAGTCGACCAGCGTCGCCGACTCCACGACCGACGGCTTGGACAAGTGGGCGGCCGAGATCCGGGCCTTGTCCATCGCCGCGCGAGGCGGTTGATCCCACCGAGCGTGGCCCCGGGCCGCCGAACCGGTCAGGGTCGCGGCAGGCTGCCGTCGCGCCGATACTGCGGCAAGATGTGCGGGTCGTCGACGAACACCGCCTGGTACTCCGGCTGCGCCCGCGCCCGCTCGAACCATCGTCGCAGCGGATGCCCCGGATCGTCTGCCCACCCATCGACACGCCGTAGATCCGCCAGGCGATACAGCGCGCTCACGAGGATGAAGTCCGGGTAGCCCATGCGCCCCGGGCCCAGCCACGGGCGCTCCTCCAGCCGCGCGGTCGCCCGCTCCAGCACCTGCCCCACGTGCTCGGCCTGCGCTTGCACGTGGCCCTCGTCGTAGACCTGCGCACGGAACTTCGCAAAGAACTCCCGCTTGCGCTCGTAGTGGGCCGCCAGCTCCGGGTACCGCGTGGCATACGTGGCGGCGCGCTCGACCTTGTCGGCCAGGATGTCGGCCGACTTCTCGCCACGGCTGCCCTTGATCCACACGCTGTAGCTCATCAGCATCAACGGCAGCTGCTCGAGCTCGACGAGCAAGGCATCGGGCTCCCCCACCACCGCAGGGCCTCCTGCGGCTTCGAGGTGGCGAACGATCGTGGGGCCGTCCCAGACCGCTCGCCCGTCGTCGACGATGGTGGGCACCACGCCGCGGGGGTTCAGCCGCAGGTAGTCGGGCTCGAAGTTCTCCGCGTGCCGAATGTCGACGATGTGTCGCGTGGCCGCGAGACCCTTGGCCGCAATGACCAGCGAGACGATCCGTGACCAGTACGAGGTGGGAAAGTAGTAGTAGTGCAGCCCGGTCATCGCTGGCCCCCGATCCCCTGGCGGCCGTGGGCAGCCTCGAAGTCGACCGCGGGACCTATCGGCACGTAGCGCCGCGGATGAATCGACTCGTGGCTGGTGTAGTAGTGCTCCTTGATCTGCGCCAGGTTGCACGTCTCGCGCACCCCGGGCACCTGATACAGCTCGCGGGTGTAGCCCCACAGGTGGGGGTAGTCGATCAATCTACGCAGGTTGCACTTGAAGTGGGTGTGGTAGACGGCGTCGAATCGGAACAGCGTGGGAAACAGAAACCAGTCGGCTGCCGTCAGCGCGTCACCACACAGATAGCGATGACCGCCCAGGTGCTCCTCGAGCACATCGAGACGGTCGAAGACCCCCCGCGCGG
>JAHZJA010000253.1 GCA_022601155.1 Deltaproteobacteria bacterium
CGGCGATTGAAGTGGAACTGGTTGCTGTACAGCAGGTCCAGACGATCGGAGAGGCTCAGGTCGGACGCCCCCACCCAGCCGGGCGCACCCACGTGCGTGGCGGTCAGCGCCAGACCAGCGCCGAGCCCCTGGAGCAGGCGGCGGCGGGTACAAGCGGCGGACGTACGGCGGGCCATGCCGCCACTTAGGCGCACTCGGTCGCAAATCCCAAGTTTGTTGCCAAACGACGGGAGCCTAGCGGGGGGGTAGATCCGCCGGCCTCACGGGTCCTCGCAACGCAAGCGGCGGGCGGTTGCGGGTGATGTACGTGAGGTTCTGCAGGTTGATGACGAAGTGGGCTGCCACGGCGGCACCGAGGTTGCCCGTCACCAGGGTGAGGATGCCGAAGCCGAAGCCCATCACCATCGCGCTCACCGTCCACGGCCACAGCGACAGCCGGGGTGGAATGTGCAGCAACGCGAACACGACACTGCTGGCGATCAATCCCCAGTTGTCGAGCATGGCCCCACGAAACAGCACCTCTTCTCCCACGGCCGAGGCCGCGGCCAGGAGGAACAGCTCACGGCTGGGCGGGCGTCCGAAGATCGAGGAGAACTCGCGGTGCAGCTCGCCGAGCCACAACATCCGACCCTGCAGGACGCGAAATCCCTGCACGGTGAGCAAGCCGACGATGATGCCGACCCCCGGCGTCCAGATGAGCGTGGCCAGATCTTGGTCGGGCTGCAGACGCCACAGGTCGTTGGTGTCCTGGCTGATGCCATGCCAGAAGAACCCCACCACCAGCAGCGCGCCGTAGAACGTCGCGACGGTCCGCGCCCGCGGCGGGGCCGGCTGCGGCGACGTGGCCTTGTGGGCCCCCACGGCTCCCAGGATACCCCACGGTTCAGGGGCCAGCGGGACCGATCGGACACGGTGGCCCGAACGGGCCACACGCCGCGGTGGGGCCGGGGGCGCCAATGACGAAGGCCCGCGCCGCACAGTGCGACAACGGGCCTCGTGGTTTGTGCGAAGGGAGGGACTCGAACCCTCACAGGCGTTAGCCCACCAGATCCTTAGTCTGGCGCGTCTACCAGTTCCGCCACCTTCGCGAGCGAGGGGTGAGCTAGCACGCCCGCCCGGGTTCCGACAAGACCCCACCGCGGGGAAAACGGCGGTGGTGGTGCGGTTGAGGATGCGCCCTTGGCGCACGGCGCACGGGCGTTCAGGAGGAGAGGTCGAGCGTCTCGCCAACCTGATGCAGCTTGAGGAGGTTCACCGACGACCCCGCCTTGATGGGGTGGGCGAAGGTGATGACGATCCGATCGCCCCGGTCGAGGAATCCCCGCTGGGCGATCGCCTGGTCGAGGTCGATGAAGATCGTGTCGTCGAGGCTCGACGGGGAGAACAGCACCGGGTTGACCCCCCAGTACAGCGTGAGCGCCTGGTAGGTCTCGGGGTTGGGGGTGAAGGCGTAGATGGGCACGCGCGGTCGGTACTCCGACACGAGCCGGGCGATGCCGCCGGTCCCGGTATAGGTGACGATGCCCTTGGTCCCCGTCCAGCTACGTGCCGCGCTGACGGCCGCCATCGCGATGGCGTTGGTGGTGTGGCCCAGGGCGAGGTCGTCTTGTCCGCGGTTCCACGCTCGTGGCGCGCGCTCGGTGGAGCGGATGATCTTGTCCATCGTCTGCACGGCGCGGACGGGGTTGATCCCGGTCGCCGTCTCGCCCGAGAGCATCACCGCGTCGCTGCCATCGAGGACCGCGTTGGCGACGTCGGAGGCCTCGGCGCGGGTCGGTCGCGCGTTGCGAATCATGGAGTCGAGCATCTGGGTGGCGGTGATGACCAGCTTGCCCCGACTGTTGGCGGCCTCGATGGTTCGCTTCTGAATGATGGGGACCGTCTCCGGGCCCATCTCCACCCCTAGGTCTCCGCGCGCCACCATGAGCCCGTCGGAGACCTCGACGATGGCCGCGAGGTTGTCGATGGCCTGGGGCTTCTCGATCTTGGCGATGATGGGGATGAGCCGACCGTGTCGCCGCATCTGCTCGCGGCAGTGCTCGACATCCTCGGGGCGCCGCACGAACGACAGCGCGACCATGTCGACGCCCAGGTCGAGCGCGAAGGCCAGGTCGCGCTCGTCCTTCTCGGTCATCGCCGGAATCTGCAGCCGCACGCCGGGCAGGTTGATGCCCTTGCGCGAGGTCAACAGGCCGCCCTGCTCCACGGTGGTGAGCACCACGTTGCCCTCGACACCGTCGACGACCAGGTCGAGGTGGCCGTCGTCGAGCAGCACGTGGTCGCCGGGCTCGAGGTCCTCGACCATGTGCACGTAGTTGGTGGTGATGCGCCAAACACCGTCGCCGCCGCTGGCGGGTGTCTCGGGGTCGACGTCGATCTGGACCTTGTCGCCCGTCTGCAGCTGGAAGCCTTCGCCGGGTATCGTGCCGACGCGGATCTTGGGGCCTTGGAGGTCGGCGACGATGCCCACGGCGACCCCGCGGCGGCTGGCTCCCTGACGCACCAGCTTGTAGTTGTTGCGGTGGTCCTCGTGGGTGCCGTGCGAGAGGTTGAACCGTGCCGCGTTCATGCCCGCGTCGATGAGCTCACCGACCACCTCGGCGGTGTTGCTGGCGGGGCCGAGCGTGCACAGGATCTTGCAGTGCCGCGGCAGGGAGGCTGCGTTTGCCATGGCGCGCAGCATGGCGTCATCGGGCGAGGTGGAAAACCCTGGCCGAATGGCCAACCCCACGTATGGCCACGTCGGTGAGTGTGTGCTGTCTCGCGAGAGATCGGCCCATCACCGGCCGGGGATGAGAGCGGAACAGCGACGTCCACGCTCGATGGGGCCATGCGGACCGTGACGGGGTCGTGGCCAGCGGTACGAAACGTTGACACCGTGGGTCGGCGCGCCCGATGATGCTGGTGGGTAGGTGTGTGAGCGGCTGGCCCTGGGGGGCATGGAGGGACATCTATGACAAATCACTGGACTTCGAGCCTGCTGGTTTCGTCCGTATTCCTATGGGGCTGCGGCAGCGTCGAGCTGCCGGGCGACGACGACGACGCCGATTCGAACGAGACGCCCACTACCAATTCGCCTCCGGACGATGACGACAACCCCCCGGGCCCCGTGACCGGCGGCGCGGCTACGGGTGGGGCAGGGACCACGACCATGGGAGAGGGTGGCTCGACCGAAGGCCCCATCCCTCCGCCTCCGATCATCTTCGATGTCGGCGAGGTCTCCGATCTGCCCCCCGGCTCCTGTTTCGCGCCTCCACAGATCAACTGCGACCACATGGATGACGACCCGTGGCATGCGCTCGGGCTCAACTGTCCGGGTGGCCCGCAGGTCGAGGGCAGCATCACGCTGCAGGGACCAGAGCAGCTGTACGTCCAGGAGGGCAACCTCGGGACGTTCAACCCGCCGACCTACCCGCCGCGGGAAGGCAACAAGTTCGTCATCCTGTCCAGCGGCAACGCCCAGGAGATGACGATCCCCGGGTTCTACGCCTCCACCGATGTCGGAGGCTTTGGCGACAATCCGCTGCTGCCCCCGATCGTCACCAACTCGGTCTCCGCGACCGACGACTGTGTGGCCAATCCGGCCCTGGTGGGGACGGGCGACTGCTCGAACACGATCGAGACCCAGTGGAACCAGGGCTCGGGCTCCTACGACTACGCGGAGATGCGGCTGGTCACCGAGGTGCCGCCGGGCGTGCCGGGCTTCACCTACGACTTCGCGATGTTCTCCACCGAGTATCCCGTCTACTACCAGTCGGGCTTCAACGACATGTACATCGCGTGGCTCGAGTCGGAGCAGTGGACGGGCAACGTCTCGTTCGACGACATGGGCAATCCCATCTCGCTCAATGCCGGCTTCCTCGACTTCAAGGACGCGCCCAACGACTTCGACTGCCCCGCACCGTGCAGCGCTCCGGAGCTGATGGGCACCGCGATGGAGGGCCACGCTGGCACGCGCTGGCTCACCACCACCGCCGGGGTCACGCCGGGTGAGACGATCGAGGTGATCTTCGCCGTGTTCGACCTGTCCGACGGGATTCTCGACACGGTGGTGCTCCTGGACAACTTCCAGTGGGCCTGCGCTGGCGGCGGTCCGTCGACCATCCCCGGCTGAAGCACTCGCGTGTCGGAGCCTGCGAGCGTGCGACCCGGCACGCGCGTGGGCTCGTCACATCGCGGCGGTGGGGGGAGCAGCGGCAGTCGCGGCGTGAAGACCGAGGTCGAGCCCCAGTCCACGGTGAGGACCCACTGCGCAACCGTCGTGTGAGCGCTGCTGTCGCCTGGTCGGGTGGCCGGCCCCGCCGTCGAGCAACGGGTCGACCGGAGTCCAACTCGGGCGACGCGCTCGACCGGACCAGGCTCCGGGCAGCCGCGGGGCATGGGGCGGTCGCGTTGAAGTTCGGCGGCAGCACCCGTTGACACTGCGGGTCGGCGCGCCCGATGATGATGGCGGGTAGATGTGTGAGCGGCTGGCCCTGGTGGGCATGGAGAAACCATCGATGACAAACCACTGGACGACGAGCTTGTTGATCTCGTCCGTATTGCTTTGCGGTTGCGGCGATGTCGACCTACCCGCCGATAATGACTCCGACCA